>NZ_JBEZKW010000021.1:0-111688 GCF_040651795.1 Streptomyces sp. NPDC048361 | reverse complement strand
TCAGCCCGCCCCCTTGCGCATACCTCATGCACTTGGCGTACCGCAGGGATCATGGTCCGTCAGCCCCTACGACACCACGCTTTGAAGGTCAGTAGTTTGCACTGGGAACGATGCTTGCTGCGACGTCAGCAGACCGATCGCCAATGCCGTGCTTGGCCAGAATGTCACGCCACTCCTCTTCAGCTCCCATCATGTCGTACATCGTGTCAATGACATTCCAGCCGAGGTTGATGGGCGCTTCTATCTTGTGCTCCTCCCAAAGGAAAGCAACGTAATTGGAAGCCTCGTGCGACAGAATTTCGAGCCCGGTCATAATCATGGAGTACGGGTCGAGCTCAAGAAAGCGCCTCAGATTATCTTCTGCCGTTTTGTGTACGGGGCAGAAAGATTCCCCATCCTCGCATTGGGGATCACTAAATTCGCCGAACACGCCGAGGTCAAAGACGTTCTCGTATGCGGCGAGTTTTCGAAAGCCTGGCTGAACTACCCATTTGATCAAGCAGAGGTCGGAAAACTGTACGAACTTAACTGATGCGAGATCTGGACGCAGCCACCGGCCATGCGCTTCTCTAGGTCGGGTAGGACTTCAACCTCAATCGAATCTCGGGCTTCGTTCACGCGGTATCTTTCGGCCACGCCTTGAACAGCGCGGATTGCATCGCGTACCGAAATTCGGAAGAATTCCTTCTGCGGGTTAACCCGATGGTCTCGCAGGAGGGAGTGCAGCTCGTTTTCCGCTGCGCGCGCATCAGAAACGATTTGGTCGTAGATCGCTTCATAATCTGCAGGAACTCCGGTCGGGCGGGATATCTCGCGCACCCTCTCTGTGAGCTTTCGTGCAGTACGGCCAATCTTCACGATTCCGGGAATGAATGGATTTGTGAGAACGTAAATTACGCCGCGCTCTATCTGGCTCATTTGCCCCCCTGGTGGAGTGTTGGCCGGTTGCGGCCTCGGAGTCGAGTTAAAGGGCCCGTTTCTGGTAATTCTTGGGGCGAAATCGAACGCCTTAGAGCAGGAGCGGCTCGAGGGCGTCATTATCTCCAGCCGTTCAGGGAGACCTCCGGGCCTCCGTCGAGGTAGCGGCGGAGGGCACTCACGGTGGTTTCCACGAACTCCTCGGGGATGGTGTCGGCGTCGACCCAGCGGACTTGGGCGTGCTTGCGCGGCTCGCGGTTCTCGGGTTCTCCGGTCCATTCGTGGGCTCGAAGACGACGGTGAGGAAGCCGTTGGGGGCTTCAACTCCCCACGCTCCGTGAATGATGTGCGCGACCTTGAGGGACTCCGGCTTCACCGTCAGGCCGGTCTCCTCGTAGAGCTCGCGTACCACGATAACCCACACCCTATACGGGGCTGCCTGCGAATTGCACTGCGGAGCAAGTTTGCAAGGTTCTGCAGGCGAGACGGTATCTGTGGGGATGGAGCGATTTAGACCTTGGCCTTGCGCCACGGTGCGGCGGGGTCCGACAGGGTGTCGAGGATCAGCTCGCACCAGGTGACAGCAGCGTTGACCGTGAGTCGGGCGTGGCGCACTCCAAGCCCGGACGGTGCGCTCGCCTGGCCGTGACCGCTGCCGAAACCCTGGTTGCGTAGTTCGGCGACTCCGACGGCGATGTTCACCGAGCCCGAAAGGATCTTCTTCACGGCCTTGCTGCCGTCTGGTCCGTCAGGCGCCGAGCCGGCATCAAGCCTCAGCGCCTTCTGGACAGTGCTGATCAGAGCGGGAAGTGCAGCGTTCTTGTCGACCTCGATGCCGAGTTCGTTGAGAGCCGTCTTCGCGGTCGCCTCGATGAGCTGCTTGGCTGCGCCAATGGCACCGTGGGGATCTGTGGTGAGGTCTCTACGGATACGCTCCAGCTCGATCGTGATGCCTGATGCGTCGCTAAGACCGCTCAGATCACGGACCAGCACCGGCGGGTTGGACCAAGAGATCCTGCCCTCCTGATCGAGAGCGAAGCCGTCCCGTTCCAGGCGCACCCTGATGTCGTCCAACCACTTCGGTGTGCCCTGATCGCCCGGGTCGCGGTACGCGCGAATGAAGTCCTCGAAGACCAGGAGCGCACGCCGCACCTGGCTTGAGTCTGACCAGTCGACACCTTCCGCGTAGAGCATGAACTCGGTTCGACGCTGGCCCGAGTCCTGGTACTTCAGCTCGTCTGGAGGGATGGGGGCGAACCCGTGGTCCTCCCACAGCTCGGCCACGATCCGGATGGTCAGGTCCGTGGCCAGAGCGCGAAAGGCGTTGCGGGTCGCGGGGCTCACCAGATCCCGCCGTGCGGTGACGGTCATAGTCTGAAGATAGGAGCAGGCGCTGGCGCCCGTCTCGGCCTTTTCGCAGTGGGACGTCTATCACTGACGAACGTCGCCCCCTCTACTGTTGCCGGGCCTATGTCTCTCTGAGGAGTACGAGCCTGAACGCAGCGGCCCGCTTGGCCATCCGCTGCTTCCAGGGCGTTGGATCCTCCTGGGCGATCTCCCGCCACAGCGCCGCAGATGCGGAACCGAATGCCGCCAGTGCCTCCGGCTCGGTGTTCCGCCACGACGGGAAGCGGCCTGCGAACATGATCGCGTCCTGAGCTGGGTGGCCGGCGTCCATGAGCCTCAGCGCCAGGGCGCCTGGATCGATCCACGCCGCACCGTGCGTTGGCCACGCCCAGTCGATGAGGCGAGCACGCCCGTCGGCGATCAGGACGTTGTGTGGTGCGAAGTCGGTGTGCAGCAGAGTGTTGCCGCTGAAGTGCTGGAGCGTTCCGGGCGGAGCGTAATCCGCCCAGCGGTCCACCGCGTCCTTGATCTCGATGTCGGCCGGAGCAGTGATCCGTTGCAGGTCGGTGAGCGCGGCTTCTACGAGCACCAAGTCGGCCGAGCCGGGGCTGTAGTCGGCGTGGCGACCGCTGAGGACCTCGTATCCGAGGAGACTCCATCCACCGACTTCCAGGTGCCAGTACAGGCGGGGACAGGACGTGGGCAGGTGGGGGGCGATCTCCGCCTCGCGCCGCTGTGCTGCGACCTGTGGATGATCACTCGCGATGCCCTTCACGAAAACGCTTCCGCTCTCGGTCTCCAGGACGGAGGCGACACCGGAGTTCATGCCGCCGGTCATGGTCACCGCCCGATGCACGGCGCCGGTCTTGTCGGTGACAGCTCGGCGGACGTCGGCGGGGAGCTGATCGAAGGGAATACGAGACATGGACACGCGCGGTTCCTCATGGGGCTCGGAGACAAGGGAGTGCCGCCCCGGCCAGGGTATGACCGGGGCGGCACTCATGGGGTGCGTACGCGAGCGGTGCGGCGCCCGCCTGCGGTGTATCTAGTACGGCTGGTCGTCGCCGGCCGAGCAGCTGCACTCGGCGCCTTCGGCCGCCTCATCCAGGTCGGCGACGATCTGGACCTCGTCGTCGCGGATGGCTGCGGCTGGCAGGGGCACGGGCAGGGTGCCGACGGCTCCGTCGGTTGGGCGCCGGCCGATGGTGAGCACCACCGGTTCGCGCGGCGGGGTGAGGGTTGTGGTGGGTGGGGTCATGATCCGTAGCCTCCGTGTTGGCAGTAGAGCTCTCGTAGGTCCCCCGCCTCCTGGTAGAGCTTGGCCAGCGGCCGGCAGGTACGGCAGGTGCCGACCTTCGTGCAGCCGGAGCATCCACCGGTGCGGAGCTGTAGGGACTCGGAGATGGCGCCGAGCCGGGTGAGGGCGGCGACGCCATCGGTCACGAGGTTCACGCTCGGGTCGCGGCCGACCTTGCAGACGGACGCGATGCCGTGCGGGTTGACGTGGAAGAACGTCCGGCCGGCGTTGCAGCCGGTGAAGATGCTCCGGGCCTTGATGTGCCCCTCGGCCTGTGTCGCCAGCGGGTTCGCCTCGCCGTCGATCGTCGGCGACATGTTCGTGAAGACCTGGTGCGGGAAGCCGTAGCGCTCGCACAGGGCGACCATCGCGTCGAGTTCGTGAGCGTTGTCGTCCGACACGATCACGTTGAGCCGGACCGGCAGCCGGTCCTGACCGGCGGCGTCCAGGCCCTGGATGAACCGGCTGAACGCGCCGCGGTTGCGAGTGACCTTGTCGTACGTACCTGCAGTCGCGCCGTACACGCTGAGCGTGAGCCGGTAGGGCCGACGGCGGGCGAACAGCTCGCGGATCGGCTGCTTGCGCAGGGAGGAGCCGTTCGAGGAGACCTGCACCATCATCCCGAGCTGGTGGGCGTACTCGTAGGCGGCGCCGAACTCGCGGTCGATCAGTGCCTCGCCGCCAGTGATCTGCAGCCAGAGCACGCCCGCGTCGCGCATCGTCCGCAGGAGCTGCTGTTTGCCCGTCCAGTCCAGGCCCTCGAAGCGCTTCTCGCCGAGGTAGCAGAACTCGCAGTCGTAGTCGCAGCCAAGGTTGATCTCCCAGGACGCCTTCGCGTACCCGTACGGCGATCGCTCGCGGACGAGGACGAAATCGCCGATCGGCCCGTCAGGCAGTTCGATGCCCCACGCCTGCCCCGCGGCATCTGCAAGCCAGGCCGGCAGGGGGTCTCCTTCGTGGCTCGCGGCGCGCAGCTCCTCGTAGCGGATCCCAGGAATGCGCACACCGACCGCACGGCCTGGCTGAAGAAGGAGGTGCTGGGCGAGGAACGGGCTGGCCACGAGACGCGTGCTTGATGCGGCAGGCGCAGCCCGATCCGGTGTGCCGGTTGCGGTCATCGGACCTCCACAGGGCAGTCGTCGCGGTCTGAGCCGGGAGGGTTGATCGGGTGTGCGGCGTCGCCTGCGGTCTTGAAGCAGGACCAGATGACCTTTCCGAGCGGGGTACGGTCCTTCACTCCCCATTCGTCGGAGAGCGCGGCCACCAACGTCAGGCCCCTCCCGGAGATGTCTGTGACGGCCGGCTCGCGTACGACAGGCTGCTGGCGACGGCTGTCGTGCACTTCCAGGCGTACGCAGTTGTCGTCGATGTCGAGCCGGACGAGGAAGCCGTGCCCGCGGGCGGTGCCGTGGACGACGGCGTTCGTGGCGAGTTCGGAGACGCACAGGCGGATGTCCTCGGTGCGGCTCGTCAGGGCCCAGCCGTCCAGCGCCCGGGTGGCGAAATCCCTTGCCTTGCGTACGGACTGGTGTCGAGCGTCGAAGAACTGCTGAAGCGACTCGGGCATGGGGTGCCTCATGACTCCTTGCTCAGGAGGAGAAGTGGTGCGGGGAAGCGGCGGTGGGCGGTCTGGTGACGAGGCACGTGGACGTGCCCGATGCGGGGACGGCGGGCCAGCAGCAGGCGGGCGCCAGTGGCCTCGATACGGCGCGTGCGTTCGGCGGCGAGGTGCTTCGGCCCCAGGTGGGACAAGGCGGGGGCGATGACGCCGTAGACGTCGGGAAGGGCCAGCGCGTCCAGCAGACCGGTGAACGCGGTGGAGGTCGGTTCGGTCTTCGCGTGCCTGTCCTTGAAGACGCCGGAGAGCTGAAGTTCATGGATCCGGCAGTACTCCGTCAGTGACGCCTGCAATGCCGTCTGACGGGCTACGGAGACCCCGACCAGCCGCAGGAAGCCGTAGACGACGGGCCCGTTGACCGGGCGGTGCTCGGTAAGGAGTTCCATGCTGGTGACCGTCCAAAGGGACTCGGCGAAAGAGTGACCTGTTGAGCGTCGCCGTGTCCTAACGTGTAGGGAATCACCGGCTGTTCCACTTGCGTTCCACTTCCGCCCCACGGGCTGGAGGCTTCTGCTTCCATGGCTGGTGGAAGGGAGCGACGCGTGGCGACCGTGCACCACTGGACCGGCCTGGAGGCCAGAGCTTTACGGCTCGCCCTCCGCCTGAGTGTGCGGGCTTTCGCCGAGCGCCTCGGTCTCGCCGTCGCGACCATCTCGAAGTGGGAAAAGCTCCGGTCCGCGACCGAGCCCCGCCCTGACACCCAGGCCATTCTCGACACCGCGCTCGGCCGCGCCGATGCTTCCGTGCACCTGCGCTTCGAAACGCTCCTGTCGGAGATGGCCGGCCCCGGGCAGGTGGCAGCCGGACGCCGGGTGACGGCTGCCGGGCCCAGAGCCTGGGAGTACGAGTCGTGGACCGACGACCTGGACCGTGCCGTCGTCGCCTTGTCCCAGCAGAACTTCACCTTCGCCGACAGCCTGCTGAGCCGATGGCTCAACCGTTTCACGGCCGCCGAACTCGAGGACAAGGGCCTGTACCTCTACGCCCGATCCACCGCGCTACTCGGGGACCTCAGGCGTGACCAGGGCGCCGTGCTCGGACCGCTGTCCGCCCGTCACTCCTACGCGGGCGCACGCTCGATCTTCACCCAACTCGACATCCCCCGCCGCGTCGCCCAGCTCGATCTTTCCCTCGCGGTCGTCGCGGAGATGTCCGGTGACCTGGAGGCGTCAGCTCGTACGTACGAGACGCTCGCCGTCGACGACCGGCTCTCTCGCCGTGACCGGGCCAGAGCCCGCCTGTGGGTGGGCACCGCGCTCAGCAAGGACGGCAACCACGACTACGCGACCCGCGTGATGCAGGCCGCGACCCGTGAATTCGAAGACCTCACCGAACCCGACGACTGGTCGGTGGCCCATCAGAAGCTCGCCCTGGCCCGCCGGGGCGTCGGCGACCTCACCCAAGCCCTGCACTTCATCGACATCGCCCGAAGCAGCGGGAGTACCGACTCACCGATGCAACGCGTACGACTGGATACCGCTCACGGCCACATCCTGCTCTCCGACGCGGCGACCCGCGATGATGGGCTACGCGTTCTCGGCCAGGCCGCTCGGACGGCCGCGCAGTACGGCCTCGTGCACCAACTGCGCAGTATCGAGAGCGTCAAGGCCAGCAGTGAGGGGCCGCCCCGGGCCTCGCCGACGGTGATCAGGGAGACGAACGCGTGAGTGACAACCAGCAGGCCATCACCGAAGACCAGTGGCACCAGGCCAAGTTGATCTGGGATTACCACCAGGTGCACCACCAGGCCCGCCCCGTGGACGTGGCGATCGGCCTGGGCAGCCACGACCTGGGGGTGGCCGCGCGCGCCGCCGAGCTGTACCACGCGGGTCTCTTCCCCACGCTGGTCTTCACCGGCGGCAACAGCCCGACCACCGCCAAGGTCTTCCCACGCGGCGAAGCGGTCCACTTCCGCGAGCACGCCATCGACCTCGACGTCCCCGCCTCCGCGATCCTGCTGGAGCCCCACGCCGCGAACACCGGGCAGAACATCACCCTCGCCCGCGAGGTCCTGGCCGACGCCGGCATCACCCCGAAGAAGGTGCTGCTGGTCTCCAAGCCCTACATGGAACGGCGGTCGTACGCCACCGCCCGCAAGTTGTGGCCCGAGGCCGAGATGGTGTGCGCCTCGGAAACGCTGGAGTTCGACGACTACCTCAAGTCCATCGGCGACGAGAAGCTCGTGGTGGACATGCTCGTCGGCGACCTCCAGCGGGTGATCGAGTATCCGAAGCTCGGGTTCGCCATCGAGCAGGAGGTCCCGGAGGACGTGCATGCCGCGTACGAATCCCTCATCCATGCCGACTTCACCAGCCGCCTCATCGCTTCCTGAACTCTCTTCCCCAGGCGGCCTGTGCGCCATCCACCAGCCCAACTTCATGCCCCGGCTGACCACGCTGGCCAAGCTGTTCGCGGCGGACCACTGGATCGTCCTGGACGACGTGCAGTTCGTCCGCCGCGATTACCAGCATCGCGCCCGCATCGCCACACTCGACGGCCTTGGCCCAAACCGGTGGCTGACCATCCCCACTCACCGCCCCTCCGGGCGCGCCACCCTCATCAGGGACACCCTGATCGCCGACCCTGCCGCGGCCCGACGCAGAGCCTCATCGATCCTGCGCCAGCAGTACGGGACCAGCCCTCACTGGCCCGCCCTTGGTCGCGCCCTTCAGCCGGTCTGGAACGCGTTCGACACAGGAAGGGTCGCGACAGTCGCCACCGCCTCCACCCGCGCGCTGCTCGAACTACTCGGCTGGCGGGGGCAGATCTCCACCAGCAGCACCTTGACGGCACGCACGGGCCGGTCCGAGCGGCTGGCCGACCTGGCCGACGCTACCGGTGCACGCGCGTACCTTTGCGGCACCGGCGGTATGACCTACCTGGACCACGCCCCCTTCACCGAGCTGGGCGTGGCCGTCGTCCCGTTTTTGTCACCGGCCACTGGGATGTGGGCCTCGGGGCGACAGGTCAGTGTTCTGCGGGCGCTGGCCTCCCGCGGCCCCGACGCCGTGGGAGCCCGGTTCCGGGCTCTCGCATTCGCCCACGATGCGCTGGGGTGCGCGGCCTGAGACCGCTTCGGGTACGGAAGCGGGTGTGATCAACGACGTCGTGCCTGGAGACGGTGGCTGGGAGGCCGGCGCAACCGTTGTCGGTTGGACCGGCGTGTTCTGCCACCGTGCCGCACTCCGCATCCATGCCACACGTGCACGGTCACTTGTAACCGGCCTGGCGCTGAGCCGCTCGACGCGCCAGGTCAGAACGCGTGCGGGGCTTCGGGCATCGTCGAGTGCCTGCTCGTCGGTGGCCTGCTGGAGCAGCTGCTCCGGATCGTGTCCCGCCTTTTCGGCGGTCGCGAGCACGGCTGTGAGTGCGTCGAAGGACGGGTCGTCGATTACCTGTGTCGCATGGGCCGGCATGGTCTGTCGGATGAGGAGGGTGTGCCGCTCCACGACTTGTTGGGGTGGCCGGCGTTGGGCGAGCGCGGTCAGCGGCGCGGCGGCCGTCTGCTCGTAAGCGGCTTGCAGGTGGATCAGGGTCTGGTGGGCTGCCACCACCTGCTGGTTGTGGTGACGTCGCTGGTGCCAGCGGGCGGAGGCGATGACGACAAGGATTGCGGCGTCGAGGAACATCGCCAGCAGCGCGCCGTCCCTCGGGGCGGGTTGCTCGGCGAACCCCGGCCCGGCATCCCGACGCGAGGTCGAGGTGCCGCCGCTCGGGCGGACGCCTGCTGGCTCCCGATCGCCAAGGGCCTTACGCCCCACGGGCTCCGGCACACCCACCGCACGATGATGGAGGACCTCGGCACCGAGAAGGTCCTCATGGACGAACGCATGGGCCACATCGACGGCTCGGTCTCCGCGCGCTACGCCCACGTCGCGCCCGGCATGCGCCGGCGCCTCATGCTCGGCTTGACCGAGCAGTGGGAGGCGGCACTCGATGCTCGGCTGGCCATGTCGCCTGCCTCGCCGGTCCGGGTCCTCAACCAACTGTTGCGGGACCGTTTGACCACCACGTAGTGGCGCGGGCGGTGCAACGGTGGCACGGGAGCGTGTCAAAGGCTGCTGCGGTAACCACTAGATGTGACCGCAGCAGCTACTGACGCTCATCTCCGGTATCGTGCTCGCCTCTCTTCGACGGCGCGTGACGTGTGTCCACGTGGTGCCGGTGGGGCTCGTCCATTGGTCCCCCGCTTTCCCAACGCTCACCGCAGCAGGTTATATGGCGTTGTCGTACGTCGGACGTGGCTCCTACAATCGTGCTGACTAGCGCTGGCGGACTGAGGGGGGAGCGGCGTGGCGGATCCTAAGCTTCATCATTATGTTCCGCAATTCTACTTACGTCGATTTACTGACTCGGCGGAACGCCTATGGGCTTGGGACAAGACTAGCGATAGGGTGTTCCGTACTCAGCCGAAGGCAGTAGCTGCGGAGTCGAACTTCTACCAGCTGCCTCAGTTGATTGAGCACGGCCATAATCCGTTGGAAATGGAAAAACAATTTGCGGACCTGGAGGGCCAAGTATCCGCCATTACAGGTCAATGGCTCGACTGGGTTCGAAGTGGACATCCGGGCGATTCGCTACCCATGCCTGCAGTAAATCGAGAAATAATCAGCCAGTTCCTGGCTCTCCAGTCCCTACGGACGGCCGACGCTCGCGCGATATTGGTAGCCTTCTCGGCGTTGCAGCACGGGTACCAGGCCGAGTCTGAAGAGGACGTTAGATCCCTCCATGCTGCGGTGCTTTGGGATGACGCGCTAATCTCCTCTTATGCCGATCGCGTGAGTCGATGCACCTGGCTTTTCGCCCTGAATTTGACGCCTTCTCCATTTGTCACATCGGACAATCCATTGGCCTTCAGGACGTCTGACAATCGGGCTTGGGTAAAACCGGGCAACCTCGGCAAGGATGCGTATGTAGTATACCCGCTCGCCCCTGATGTGATCATGTATTGCTATCCCGATGAAGGCGTGTGGCGCAATTCGAATATCTCTCGATTTGACTGCCGAATTTCGCCGGTGCTGATGACTGAGGGCATGGTGCAGAGTGAAAATTCTGCACAAGTCTTCATGGCCTCTCGATTTGTAATATCCAGTCAGAATTCCTTTTCTTCTGAACGGGAGTTTTTGAAAATGATTGAGGAAGATCCTGACGTGCCGCCTACCGTAGAATGAGTTTTGCGGATTCTGCTGGAAATCTCTTTCCCGCAGAGTGGGTCACTCGCCGAACAGGCTGTCCTGCACGTACTCGACGACCTTCCGCTCCGGGTAGAAGACGGCCAGCAGCATGAACGTCTTGGGATGGGCCGCGATGTTACCGACGAAGAAGTGGACGGCCCGGCTCGGGGCGCACATCCGCGTGTACCAGCGCTCGCGGAGCGCATCACGGACCCCGTGCTCACCGTACTTGCGCAGGAACTTGCGGTACGACTGTCCTGCCTCCCAATCCTTCAGCCCCATGTCGTGGGTCGGGCAGTCGTCTTCGGCGCAGCGAAAGCTGTAGCGGAGGTCGAGCGGCACCCACTCCAGCGGGTTCAGCTCCTGCTCGAACAGGTCGAGTTGGTCGGCCAGCGCGGCTTTGGAGACGGACCAGGGCTCGGCGTCCTCCAGCCGGAAGCGGGTGATCTCGGCGGGGCGGAAGACGCCGAGGGACGTTCCTCGCTTCTCCTGATCCCGCTTGATGGCGCAGAGCGACGGGGCGACCAGCGGCTCCACGTGGCGATACCGCTTCTGCCAGCCGCCGTCGGGCGGTACCTCACCCACTATCTCCAACGTGTCGAGATACGGCCGGAGGCTCTCTGGGCGGGAGTCTCGCTCAAGGCGGTGCGGCTCGACGTCGACTTCGATGATCGAGTACTTGGAGAACTGGGCCTCCTCGCTTAGGAGCCGAAAAGGCACGGGGAAGAGCCGTACGTGCTGTGACTCGCCTTGGTCGAGGCGTATGCCGGCCACGCAGCTGGTCTCGCGGTACTTACTGGACAGCTCCGGATACGTCTTGACCGTGATCATGATCCGTGCGCGTTGCCGTCTCCCGAATGCCGCCGACGCCATGGCATGCCCCCCTCCATCGATCTCCCCGATCTGATTGGACGAGAGGCTTGCACCGCTGGCAAGGGTGCGTGCGAAACCCGTGACGAAGTCAGGCCAAGGGATTCACCGGCACCTGGATCCGGCTGCGGACCGTCTCCAAGACAACCTGCCGGTGACAACGGCTTTCGTCCTTCTCGAAGCACAGCACCGCTACCCGCGACGCTCGTGCATGCTCTGCGAGTCGGCCAAGGTCGGTCTGAGCTTCCTCGGATCGCAGGAGGCCACGGAAGCGCGCCCGGCCCACTTCGACGCGGCCGTCCCAGAAGGGCTCGCGATTGTCCTTCGGATTGCCCAGACCACGCAGGTGCGTGTACTCGATGTCGACTTCGGCCAGAGCACCCCCGAGGCGCGTCTTGCTGAAGCCCTTTTTACGGCTGATCGGCGTGAGCCGTACGTCTGCCACGACACTGATGCGGCTGTCGACGAGCGAGGCGACGAACGACTCGATGTCCCGTCCTTCGTACCCGGCTGACCAGAGACCGGGCGTGACGGTCGGGATCCGCGCCGTCCGGAACAGATCATCGAGGGAGACCGTAAGAGCCTCGGCTACCGCGCCGACGGTGAAGAAACCTGGCTGGATAGCTCCCTCGCTCTCCAGACGGCTAACAGTCCCTACGGCGATGCCCGCTTCCTTAGCCAGCCGTTCCCGCGTCCACCCCCGGTCCGTCCGTAGCGCACGTACCCGCTGGGCGAGCGCACGGGCGTGGTCGTGGGGAGGCGCTGAGCGATGACCTGCCATGTGCGGTGTTCCTAACGCCCGGTGAGGCGGCCCGCCGCGGTGTTCCTGGTCAGCTACGAGCCCTGGATTCGCGAACGCGCAGATCCGAGGGCGCGTAGGCGCCGCTCTTCCTGCGGCACTGGAGACAGTTCCTGGGAGAAGCCGACCAAGATCTTCTCCCAGATTTCTCCCAAACGATCTCCAGGAACCCGTCAGGGGCCTGATCCACTCAATGGATCAGGCCCCTGACCTGGTACTTCACTGTCGGGGTGGCGGGATTTGAACCCACGACCTCTTCGTCCCGAACGAAGCGCGCTGCCAAGCTGCGCTACACCCCGATCGTCTCCGCTTGTCGCGGCGACGTCGTTTACTTTAGCCCACTGGCGGCGTGAGACGAAATCCGGTTAACGGGGCCCCCGAGCCTCGCCCTCCGGCGTCCTAAGCCCGCTGCGGCGTCCTCACCCCTGCCGTCCCACCAGCGTCAGCAGCGTCGCCTCCGGGGGGCAGGCGAAGCGGATGGGGGTGTAGCGGTTCGTGCCGCAGCCCGCCGAGACGTGGAGGTAGGCGCGGTTGCCCGCCGCCTCGTGCGTCGACAGGCCCTTCACCCGGTCCGTGTCCAGGTCGCAGTTGGTGACCAGGGCGCCGTAGAAGGGGATGCACAGCTGGCCGCCGTGGGTGTGGCCCGCCAGGATCAGGGGGTAGCCGTCCGTGGTGAAAGCGTCCAGGGAGCGCAGGTAGGGGGCGTGGACCACGCCGATCGACAGGTCCGCGTCCGCCTCGGGGCCGCCCGCCACCCGCTCGTACCGGTCGCGCTTGATGTGCGGGTCGTCCAGGCCGGTGAAGGCCAGCTCCATGCCGTCGAGCTTCAGACGGCCCCGGGTGTTGGACAGGTTCACCCAGCCCGCCGCGTCGAACGCGTCCCGCAGCTCCTCCCACGGGTTGTGCACGACGCCGACGGCCGGCGCATTGCCGTTCAGGCCGTGCCTGCCCTGCGCCTTCTCGAACAGGTACCGGGCGGGGTTGCGCAGCTTCGGGCCGTAGTAGTCGTTGGAGCCGAAGACGTAGACGCCGGGGAACTCCATCAGCGGGCCCAGCGCGTCGAGCGCCTCGGGGACGCCCTCCGGGTCGGAGAGGTTGTCCCCGGTGTTCACCACGAAGTCGGGGCGCAGCCCCGCCAGCGACTGCAGCCACGCCCGCTTCTTGCGCTGGCCGGAGACCATGTGGATGTCCGACACCTGGAGTACGCGCAGGGGGCGCGCCCCGGGCGGCAGCACTGGCACCGTCACCCGGCGCAGCCGGAACGACCTCACCTCGAACCCGGCCGCATAGGCGAGACCCGCGGCCCCGACCGCCGTGACACCCAAGGGAATTCCGTATCGCGCGCGCATGCGTCCATCGTCGCAGACCTGACCGTGGTGGCAGCGATCGCGGCGTTAATCGGCGGGCGAGGGGCGCTTCCCACCTGACACACTGGGTCCATGACCACGCTCAAGGCCCGACTCAAGGACGACCTCACCACCGCCATGAAGGCGCGCGACGAACTGCGCTCGTCCACGCTCCGGCTGACCCTCACCGCCGTCGCCAAGGAAGAGGTCGCCGGTACGTCCGCGCGCGAGCTCTCCGACGACGAGGTCCTCAAGGTGATCGCCAAGGAGGCGAAGAAGCGCCGCGAGGCGGCCGAGGCCTTCGACAAGGGCGGCCGCGCCGAGTCCGCCGCACGCGAGCTGGCCGAGGGCGAGCTCCTCGACGCGTACCTGCCCAAGCAGCTCTCCGACGACGAGCTCGCGACGATCGTCGCCGGTGCCGTCGAGGAGGCGAAGGCCGCCGGCGCCGAGGGGCCGCGCGCGATGGGCGCCGTCATGAAGATCGTCAACCCGAAGGTGGCGGGTCTCGCCGACGGGGGTCGCGTCGCCGCCGCGGTGAAGAAGCAGCTCGCCGGCTGAGTCCCGCGTACGGCGGACCTGACGCACTTGGCGGACACCTTGTGCGGAGTGCGGAGTGCGGAGTGCGCTGTGCACGGCGCACACCGCGTGCGGCGCGCGGCGCGCGGAATGCGGTCAGCGGTCAACGGTCAGCAGTAACGATTCCGCGCCGCTCCTGTACGTCCCGCCCGTCCCATGCGGCGTCCCGTACGTCACGTCCCGCCCGTACAACCGAAGGCGCCCCGGGAAAGTGATCCCGGAGCGCCCTTTGCTGTGGCTCGCGGTTGGCGGGCGGCTGTCTCGTCACCGGCCCGCCGGTTGCTACTGCGGCCAGTTTCCCGTGTCGCCGCCGATCATTCCCGGCGGTAGGGAGATGCCGCCGTTCGACGGGCGGCCGCCGTGGGCGGGGGGCTTGTTGTCGCCGCCCGGCTTCGGCTTGTGCTTGCCCTTGTTCTTGCTCTTGCCCGGGTTGCCGTTGCCGGCGTTGCCCCCGTTGTCATTGCCGTTGTTGGCGGGCGCGCCCGCCGCCGCGTCGTCCTGCTTCTGGCCGCTGCCGGGGATGTTGACCGTGGTGAACGGCGCCGAACTCTGCCCCAGCAGCGCGCCGGTCATGGCATCACGCCAGATGGGACCGGGGACCTGACCGCCGTACACCTGCTCCTGGAACTGCCCGCCGATCGTGATGTTGTTCATCTCGACGCGCTGGGACGGGCTGCCGACCCAGACGGCGGCCGACAGGTTCGAGGTGTAGCCGACGAACCAGGCGTTCTTGCGGGCGTCGGTGGTACCCGTCTTACCCGCGTTGTCCCGGTCCTTGAGGCCGGCCTCCTGACCGGTACCGGAGTCGATCACACCGCGCAGCAGCGAGCTGATGGTGTTCGCGGTGTTCTCCGACATCGCCCTGCTGCAGGACGACTTGGGCACCGGCAGCGACTTGCCGTCGGCCCGCTTGATGGACTCCAGGGCGATCGGCGTGCAGTACGTGCCGTGGTTGGCGAAGGCCGCGTACGCCGTCGCCATCGTCAGGGGTGAGATGCCCCGGGCGCCGAGCGCGATGGCGGGCGACTCGGGAAGCTTGGCGCCGCTGCCCTCCACCACACCCAGCTTGTCGGCCATCTTCATGACCGGGCACAGGCCGATGTCCTGCACCATCTGGATGAAGTACGTGTTGACCGACTTGGCCATCGCCTCATTGAGCGCGTACGGACCGACCTCGTCCTCGCTCTCGTTCGGCACCCGCTCCTTGTTGAGGTTGACGTACGGCTTGCCGCTGCACGTCTGCACCGACGGGTACTCCATCTCGTTCGGCGAGGAGTACACCTGCGTCGGCGGGCGGCCCTGCTCCATGGCGGCGGCCGCCACGAACGGCTTGAACGTCGAACCGGTCGGGAAGCCGAAGTTGGAGCCCGCCATCTGCCGGTTCACCGAGAAGTTGATCTGCGTCTCGTTGTCCCCGAAGCCGTACGGCTTCGACTGACCCATCGCCATGATCTTGCCGCTGCCCGGCTGGACCATGGTCACCGCGGTGGCGACCGAGTCCTTCTGGTAGACGTGCTCCTTGATCGACGCCTGCGCGGCCTTCTGGCTCTGCGGGTCGAGCGTCGTCTGGACCGTGAGACCGCCCTGGTTCCAGAGCTTGGCCCGCTCCTCCTTCGTCTTGCCGAAGACCGGGTCGGAGAGGAACACCTCGCGGACGTAGTCGCAGAAGAAACCCGCGCCGTCGACCGCCGTGATGCAGCCGTTCTTCGGCTTGCTCACGTGCAGCGTGATCGGGGCTTCCTTGGCCTTGTCGGCCTCGCCCTGCGAGATGTCCTTCATGTCGACCATGCGCTGGAGCACCGTGTTGCGGCGCTTCTTCGCTTCCGTCGTGTCGTTCACGGGGTCGTACCGCGTCGGCGACTGCACGATGCCGGCGAGCATCGCCGACTCGTCCAGGGTGAGGTCCTTGGCCGGCTTGGAGAAGTACCGCTGCGCCGCGGCCTCGATGCCGTACGACTGCTGGCCGAAGAACGTGATGTTCAGGTAGTTCTCCAGGATCTTCTTCTTGCCGAGCTCCTCCTCGACCTGGATCGCGTACTTCAGCTCCTTGACCTTGCGGCCGATCGTCTGCTGGGTGGCCTCGGCGACCTTGTCGGGGTCATCACCGGCCTCCTCGACGAAGACGTTCTTCACGTACTGCTGGGTGAGGGTGGACGCGCCCTGCGCGACACCGCCGCTCGTCGCGTTCTTGTTCATCGCGCGCAGGACGCCCTTGAGGTCGATCGCGCCGTGCTCGTAGAAGCGCGAGTCCTCGATGGCGACGATCGCCTTCTGCATGTATGGGGAGATGTCGGCGAGCGGCACCACGGTGCGGTCGCGCGAGTAGACCTGGGCGATCGTGCCGCCCTTGCTGTCCAGGATCGTGGTGCGCTGGCTCAGCGGCGGGGTCTTCAGATTGGCCGGGATCTCGTCGAACCCCTCGACCGTCCCCTTGGCCGCGAGCCCCAGCGCGCCGGCCGCGGGAAGGGCGATTCCCGCGAGCACCGCGCCCGCCAACACACTCACGCCCAGGAACTTGGCCGCCTGCTGAGACCCGGTCAGGCCTCCGCCCGATCGCTTCATTGCCATGGGGGGCAGCCTACGTTCTCAATCGCCGGACACAGGTGAAGGCTCTGGCCTAAGCTGCTCTCGACTGTCACAGCAGCCCGGTTGCGCCTCGTGGTCCCGACCGTGCGTGGAAGTACGCGCAAGCACGTGGAAGTGTTCCGCCGTCCCCCGAATCCGGCGGGAGTCAGGTCAGTTGATGTCCGTCATCGATGTCCGGTTGCGCCTCATGCGTCACTCGCCGTCCGGTGTGGCTCAGGTGATACGTCCTGTTATTTCGGATTCATCACGCATGTCTCTCGCTCACTCCGTTGGGTGATCTGCCGCGTACGCATAGTCCGTTCGGACCATTCAAGATTGGGCCCGACGGGGGTGTTGCGCTGCGCCTACCTTCCGTAACGTCCTCAACTGGCAGCGGTGAATATGCCGCTACCGCCGTGGGGGAGCCTCGATTCGGGAGAGGACGGCGCCGGCATGGGCTGGGTAACCGACTGGAGTGCGCAGGCAGCCTGCCGCACTACCGATCCGGACGAACTGTTTGTACAGGGTGCAGCGCAGAACAGGGCGAAGGCGGTGTGCACCGGTTGCCCGGTGCGGACCGAGTGCCTGGCCGACGCGCTCGACAATCGCGTCGAGTTCGGCGTGTGGGGCGGAATGACGGAACGGGAGCGGCGCGCCCTTCTGCGCAGGCGCCCCACCGTCACGTCGTGGCACCGCCTTCTGGAGACCGCGCGTACCGAGTACGAGCGCAGCACGGGGCTACTGCCCGGGTGCGCGGAGGAGGAGGCGGCGGCGTACGACGAGTACCAGCACGCCTTCGGAGACGACGAGGCGTACGCGGCGGCGGGCTGAGGGGCGGACGCGTCTCGCCGCGTCGGGTGGCCCCGCGCCGGCTGTGCCGGGTGACCCGGGGAGGTGTCGGGTGCGCCCGGGTCGTGCTGGGCAAGCCCGGGAGGACGTGCTGGGTAGCCCCGGGAGGGCTGGCTGGCCAGCCCGCGTGGCGGCGGGTGGCCCCGGGAAACCGGGCCACGGATCAGGGGGCAGGCGACAGCTCAGGTCGCGGATCCGTCGGCCGCGAGCCGGTCGCCGATGGCCCGCAACCCCGCGAGATCGTGCACATCGCCGGGCAGAGCGGCCACCTCGGTCACCGCGACCTCGGGATGGAGCGCGGTGAAACGGTCGCGCGTCCGCCGCTCACGCGCGATCACCTGCATCCGCTCGGCATGCAGTCGCAACAGGGCGGCGGTGAGCCCGTCCACGGAGTCCACGTGGTCAACGCCCTTGGAGGAGCCGGTAGTTACGCTGTCGACGCCTTCTGGGTGTCCGTGAGTGTTGTACGCCAAGCGGTCCTGGGGGTGGTCGCGGTCCTGAGAGTGATCGTGATCCCGGGAATGGTCCCGGCCCTGGGAATGGTCCGGTGACTCGCCGGCGTCGGGAGAGGAATCGCCGGGGCCACGATCCCCAGCCTTCCCGGCCCCCTGATCCACAATGCGACGTTCGTCAAGATTTTCTGCACTGCGAATTTCTACGGAGTGGTCGGCGGCCACAACCGCACCCACGGCGACATCGGCATCCGCACCCGAAGCCGCGGCCACATCGGCATCTACACCGATACTCGTATCCGCATCCGCATCCGCATCCGCATCCGCATCCGCATCCGCATCCGCATCCGCGAGGTGCTCCGCCGCGGCGAGAGCGCGCTCGGCCGAGAGTCGGGCTGCCGCACTTCCGTGTACACGGTTGAGGACCAGCCCCGCGAGGGGCATGTCCTCGGCGGCCAGGCGCTCCACGAAGTACGCCGCTTCGCGCAGCGCGTCCCGCTCGGGCGCGGCGACGACGAGGAACGCGGTGCCCGGTGCCTGGAGGAGGCGGTAGGTGGCGTCGGCCCGGGTCCTGAACCCGCCGAACATCGTGTCCATGGCGGCCACGAAGGTCTGTACGTCGTTCAGGAAAGGCCCGCCGAGCAGCTTGCCGAGCGTGCCCGTCATCATCGACATGCCGACGTTGAGGAACTTCATCCCGGCCCGGCCGCCCATCTTCGCGGGCGCCATGAGCAGCTTGATGAACTTGCCGTCGAGGAACGACCCGAGCCGCTTCGGCGCGTCCAGGAAGTCGAGCGCCGAGCGCGATGGCGGGGTGTCGACCACGATCAGGTCCCACTCGTCCTGCGCCCGCAGCTGACCCAGCTTCTCCATCGCCATGTACTCCTGCGTGCCCGCGAAGCCGGCCGACAGGGACTGGTAGAACGGGTTCGTCAGGATCGCCTTCGCCCGGGCGGGATCCGCGTGCGCCTCGACGATCTCATCGAAGGTCCGCTTCATGTCGAGCATCATGGCGTGCAGCTCACCCTCGCCCTGGACCTCCTTGACCCGGCGCGGCGTGTTGTCGAGCGAGTCGATACCCATGGACTGGGCGAGTCTGCGGGCCGGGTCGATGGTGAGCACCACGACTTTGCGGCCCCGCTCGGCGGCCCGAACTCCCAAGGCGGCGGCGGTAGTTGTCTTCCCCACCCCGCCCGAACCGCAGCACACGATGATGCGGGTGCCCGGATCGTCCAGCAGGGGATCGATCGCCAGCGGCTCGACCGTGTCCACAGTCACTCACCCACCCCGAGCTCGCGCAGTTCCGTGGCCAGCCGGTAGAGCCCGGCCAGATCCATACCCCCGCCGATCAACGGCAGTTCATACGTCGGCAGCCCCAACTCGCCGAGCACACCCCGCTGTTCACGCTCCAGCTCCACCCGCTCCGCGTGCTCGGCGGCCTGGTCGAGGAGCGGCGACACCAGCTTCGCCGAACCGGTCACCCCGGCCCGTGCCAGCGCCTTGGCGACCTCCTTGCGCCGGTCTCCGGTGACCCCGCGCACGGCGGCCTCGTCCAGGATGTGCGGCCGCACCATGTTCACGATGACGTTGCCCGTCGGCAGCTCGGCGGCCCGCAGCTCGCCGATCCCGTCGACGGTCTCCTGCACCGGCATCTCCTCAAGCAGCGCCACCAAGTGCACCGCGGTCTCGGGCGACTTGAGCACCCGCATGACCGCCTGCGCCTGATTGTGTATCGGCCCGATCTTCGCGAGCCCGGCCACCTCGTCGTTCACGTTCAGGAAGCGCGTGATGCGGCCGGTGGGTGGCGCGTCCATGACGACATAGTCATAGGCGTACCCGCCCTGCTTGTTCTTACGACGCACCGCCTCGCACGCCTTGCCGGTCAGGAGCACGTCACGCACCCCGGGCGCGATGGTGGTGGCGAAGTCGATGGCGCCGAGCTTCTTCAGAGCCCGGCCCGCGCCGCCCAGTTTGTAGAACATCTGCAGGTAGTCGAGGAGCGCCCGTTCCGCGTCGATGGCCAGGGCGTACACCTCCCCGCCACCCGGCGCTACGGCGATCTTGCGCTCCTCGTACGGAAAGGCCTCCGTCTCGAAGAGCTGCGCGATGCCTTGTCTGCCCTCGACCTCGACGAGGAGCGTGCGCCTGCCCTCCGTCGCGAGGGCGAGCGCGAGTGCTGCGGCGACCGTGGTCTTGCCGGTACCGCCCTTGCCGCTGACGACCTGGAGCCTGCTCACACCATCGAGCCTAACCAGTCCGCCCGCGGTGTACGCATGTGGTCCGCGTAATGCGACCCATGCACGGCAACCCCGCGTGCCGCCGCACGGCGACCCGGCGTGGTTCACGTGCGCAACCCCGCGTGGCCCGCGTGCGGCAATCCGGTGCGGCCCGCAGTATGGCGAGCGGCCGCCGTACGTCGGTCCCGCGGGGCCGCGGGAGGGGAGCGGAGGCGGGGCCGCGGGAACCGTCCTCGTACGGCGCGCGCACGAGGGGCCGTCTGCCAGCGGCTACAGTCGGGCCCATGACCAAGTGGGAATACGCGACCGTGCCCCTTCTCGTGCACGCGACCAAGCAGATTCTGGACACCTGGGGCGAGGACGGCTGGGAGCTGGTCCAGGTCGTCCCCGGGCCGAACAACCCCGAGCAGCTCGTGGCCTACCTGAAGCGGGAGAGGCAGGCATGAGCGCCGTCGAAGCCAAGCTGGCCGAACTCGGCCTGACCCTTCCGTCGGTCGTCCCGCCGCTCGCCGCGTACCAGCCCGCCGTGCGCTCCGGTGTGTACGTGTACACCGCCGGCCAGCTCCCCATGGTGGAGGGCAAGCTGCCCGTCATCGGGAAGGTCGGCGGCGAGGTCACCGCGGAGGAGGCCAAGGAACTGGCCGCCACCTGCGCCCTCAACGCGCTCGCCGCGGTCAAGTCCGTCGTGGGCGACCTGGACCGCATCGCGCGCGTCGTGAAGGTCGTCGGCTTCGTGGCCTCCGCCCCCGACTTCACCGGCCAGCCCGGTGTCATCAACGGCGCCAGCGAACTCCTCGGCGCCGTCCTCGGCGACAAGGGCATCCACGCCCGCAGCGCGGTGGGCGTAGCGGTCCTGCCTCTGGACGCCCCGGTCGAGGTCGAGATCCAGGTGGAACTCGTCGAAGGCTCATGACGAGCTCATAACGGGCCGGTCGACGGCTCGTGATGGGCTTGTCGGCTCGCCGAAGGCCGGCCTCCCGGGGCCGGTCTTCGACGGTTTTACGGGGGGACCTGAGGTGTCATCCACACGCACCCCCTCGAACATCCGCACGCCACCCCGTAGCATCCGCCCATGCCCAATGGTCAGTGGTATCCGCCGGAGTGGCCGGACCGCATCCGTGCCCTAGCCGCAGGTGAGCTCATCGCGGTCGAGCCGCGGCGGGCCGCGACCGTGATGCTGCTCCAGGACGGCGCGACCGGCACGGACACCGGGCCCGACTCCGGCCTCCAGTCCGGCTCCGGCGGCCGCCCCGGCCCCTCCGTGCACATGCTGCGCAGACGTACCTCCATGGCCTTCGCCGGCGGCGCCTACGCCTACCCCGGCGGCGGCGTGGACCCACGCGACGCCGAGGACGCGCAGCTGGGCTGGGCCGGCCCGTCCCGCGACACCTGGGCCGCACGGCTCGGCACGGACCCCGCGTCCGCCCAGGCCATCGTCTGTGCCGCGGTCCGCGAGACCTACGAGGAGGCGGGCGTTCTCCTCGCCGGTCCCGACGCCACCACCGTCGTCGGCGACACCACCGGCGACGACTGGGAGGCCGACCGCCAGGCGCTGGTCACCCGTGGCCTCAGCTTCGCCGAGTTCCTGGACCGGCGCGGGCTGGTGCTCCGCTCAGACCTCTTGGGCGCCTGGGCACGCTGGATCACCCCCGAGTTCGAGCCCCGCCGGTACGACACCTGGTTCTTCGTCGCCCTGCTGCCCGAAGGCCAGGTCACCCGGAACGCCTCCACCGAGGCCGACCGGACCGTCTGGATCCGTCCCGCCGAGGCCGCCGCCGGCTACGACAAGGGCGAGCTCCTGATGATGCCGCCGACCATCTCCACCCTGCGTGACCTCCTTCCGTACGCCACCGCCGCCGAGGCCCTCGTGGCCGCGGCCGGACGCGATCTCCAACCCGTGCTCGCCCAGGCCCGCCTGACCGGCACCGGTGAACTCGTCCTGAGCTGGCCGGGCCACGACGAGTTCACCAAACACATCCCGGCGGGAGGCCGTCCCTGATGGCCCCCGCCGCCACCCCGGCCGGTTCTCCGGCCGGTTCTCCGGCCACCCTGGGCGCCCCTGCGCCTGGCCGCTGTGTGGGGTCCGGTCTCGGGGGGTCGGGTCGTGCGGAGGCCGGCCTCGCGGGGTTCGGCTTCGCACGGGTCGGTCGCGCGGAGGTCGGCCTCGCGGGGTCTGGCTTCGCACGGTTCGGGCGCGCGGAGGTCGGCCTCGCGGGGTCTGGCTGCGCACGGGTCGGTCGCGCGGAGGTCGGCCTCGCGGGGTCTGGCTTCGCACGGTTCGGGCGCGCGGAGGTCGGCCTCGCGGGGTCTGGCTTCGCACGGTTCGGGCGTGCGGAGTTCGGCTTCGCACGGGTCGGTCGCGCGTGGTCCGGTCTCGCACGGATCGGCCTCGTGCTTGAGCGTCCCTCCGGGGTCGGCTCCGCATGGGCCGCCTTTCCGAGGCGTGGCTTCGCTCGGGACGTCCACATGCTGGGCCGGAACCTGAGACGCGCTCGCCGTTCGCTGCCCGCCTCGGCCAGGCTTGCCCAGGTAGCCACTGATCCGCTGACCCCGCCGCCCCTCGGAGGTGCCGTATGAGTGACGCCGCCGCCCTTCCCGGGCAGCCGCGCGGCGGGGTCCTTTCGGGCCCTGCCACCGACCGGGCGATCAACGTCCTCGCGCCCAACGCCTCCGCGATGACCCTGGACGGCACCAACACCTGGATCGTCGCCGAGCCCGACTCCGACCTGGCCGTCGTCATCGACCCCGGGCCCCTCGACGACGGCCACCTCGGCCATGTCATCGCGACGGCCGAGAAGGCCGGCAAGCGCGTGGCGCTCACCCTTCTCACCCACGGCCACCCCGACCACGCCGAGGGCGCGGCCCGCTTCGCGGAGCTGACCCGTACCCCCGTGCGCGCCCTGGACCCGGCCCTGCGCCTGGGGGACGAGGGCCTCGCAGCAGGCGATGTCATCACCACGGGCGGCCTGGAGTTGAGGGTGGTGCCCACCCCGGGCCACACGGCGGACTCACTCTGTTTCCATCTGCCCGCCGACCGGGCCGTCCTGACGGGCGACACGGTCCTGGGGCGCGGTACGACCGTCGTCGCCCATCCCGACGGACGTCTGGGTGACTATCTGGACTCCCTTCGCAGGTTGCGTTCGTTGACTGTCGATGACGGTGTGCACACGGTGTTGCCGGGGCACGGTCCGGTGCTCGACGACGCGCAGGGCGCCGTCGAGTTCTATCTGGCCCACCGAGCCCACCGGCTGGCCCAGGTGGAGACTGCGGTGGAGAACGGTCACCTCACGGCGGCCGATGTGGTGGCCCTGGTCTACGCGGACGTCGACCGCTCGCTGTGGCCTGCCGCCGAGCTTTCGGTGCTCGCGCAGCTCGAGTACCTGCGCGAGCACGGCCTTATCTGAGCCGTGGGCTTGGCCGGTGGCTGTGGTGCCGCCGGTCCGGCCGGGCCCTGGCCTGGGTTCCGTGCGGCGGGAAGGGGCGCCCGGTAGAGGAGAGTTGGGCGGCGAGGCTCTCAACTCTCGTACGGGCGCGGCGCCTTGGCGCCATGGACCGTGAGGTGTGGGTGGTGCGGCGGCGGTTCACGGTCCGAGATCTTTCGGTGTACATCGTGAGAACGGACCGGCCCGCGAGCGGGTTCCCGGGCGGCACGAGAATTTTTTCCGCCTTTTCCGGGGGCCGCCGTGCGTACCGCGCGGGTCCGGAGGGTGGGCGGGTTTTGCCGCCGGCCGGGTGTCTGGCGGTCGCGCGGATACGCAGTTACGCGGTCGCGTGTGTTCGCCTGCGTGCCTGCCGGTCACGCGGTCGCCTGCGTGTGCGGCCACCGGTCCCCGCTCCGGCTACGCGTGAGGGGCCGGTCCCGAAAACGGGACCGGCCCCTCAGCGTACGAACGGCAGCTGACGCGGACGGGTCAGCGGGAGCGCTTCGCCAGGCGCTCCACGTCCAGCAGGATGACCGCGCGGGCCTCCAGGCGCAGCCAGCCGCGCTGGGCGAAGTCGGCGAGCGCCTTGTTGACCGTCTCGCGGGAGGCGCCGACCAGCTGAGCCAGCTCTTCCTGCGTCAGGTCGTGCACGACATGGATGCCCTCTTCGGACTGGACGCCGAACCGGCGCGACAGGTCGAGGAGCGCGCGGGCAACACGGCCCGGTACGTCGGAGAAGACCAGGTCGGACATCTGGTCGTTGGTCTTGCGCAGGCGGCGGGCAACGGCGCGCAGCAGGGCCGTGGCCACCTCGGGGCGGGCGTTCAGCCAGGGCTGAAGGTCGCCGTGGCCCAGGCCGAGCAGTTTGACCTCGGTCAGCGCGGTTGCGGTCGCGGTGCGCGGGCCCGGGTCGAAGAGCGAGAGCTCACCGATGAGCTCGCCCGGACCGAGGACCGCGAGCATGTTCTCGCGGCCATCGGGCGAGGTGCGGTGCAGCTTTACCTTGCCCTCGGTGACCACGTACAGGCGGTCACCCGGGTCGCCCTCGTGGAAGAGGGCGTCGCCGCGGGCGAGCGTCACCTCACTCATCGAGGCGCGCAGCTCCGCGGCCTGCTCGTCATCGAGCGCCGCGAAGAGCGGGGCGCGCCGCAGAACGTCGTCCACGAATCTCTCCTTGTGACCGGTTTCAGGGGATCCAGCTCCCCATTTTGCCGGACGGTATAAACAGTGCGATCAATCACAGGATGACGTACTGGAGTGCCGGACCGTGAGTCAGGGGGCCGATTGGGGCGCTGATTCGCTGTGCTCGGGGCGGATGTCGGTGTCGGGCTTTAGGCTGGCCGAGTGTCCAATTCGCCGGTGAGAGCGCAGGCCAGGGGGGCTGAAGGAGTGTCCGCAGAGAACGATTCAGCTGTGGGCGAACAGCCCGCGTCCAGGGCGAAAGGGGCCGCGAAAGGTGCCGTGCAGAGAGCCACGCCGGGTGCCGGGGCCGCCCCCTCGGCAGGGCGGGCGGACGCGGTGCTGGTGCAGGACCGTGCAGGGGCCAGTGGCGGTGACGGTGATGGTGGCGACGTCGGTACCGGTGGCGCCGTATATGCCGATGCCCGGGCCAGGGCTTGGGGCGGCGGCGCCGACCGGAGTGGGTGCACGGCGACGCTCAGGGTGACGCCTACGGCGAAGCTCCCGGCGACTTGGCCGCGAACCCCGCGAGGTCCCCTGTGATGGAGCCCGCGAAGTCCCCTGCGGCGAATCCAGCGAGGTCCCCTATGGCGAAGCCCGTGACGACCGGGCGAGGACCCGCCCCCGACGATGAACCCACGGCCGGCGAAGGAAGCAAGGACAACACTGTGCCCAAGTCTCAGAGCACGTCCGAGGGCGAAGGCGCCCCCGAGGCCAACACAGCCGCGCGGGGCAGCACCAAGGCCGTCGGCCCCACGGAGGCGTCCAAGCGCCGAGCCGGCTCCAAGGGGTCGGCCTCCCCGACCGAGGCGCCCGCATCCAAGACGCCGACTGCCGGCAAGCGCGCGGCTGCCTCAGGGAAGGCCCCCGCCTCCAAGAGCTCAGCCGGCACCACCAAGGGGATGGACGCCTCCAAGAGCGCGGCAACCTCTAAGACCTCGGCCGTCTCCAAAACCCCGGCCGCCACCAAGAAGGCGCCCGCTTCCAAGGCTCCGGGTGTCTCCAAGAGCCCAGTCGGCACCACTAAGGCCTCGGCTGCCTCCAAGAGCTCAGCCGGCACCACCAATGGGACGGACGCCTCCAAGAAACCAGCCGGTGCCACCAAGGCCTCGGCTGCCTCCAAGAACCCAGTCGGCGCGACCAAAGCCCCGGCCTCCAAGCGGGCGGTCGGCGCCGCCACTAAATCCCCATCGAAGCGTTCGGCCGGCGCCACCAAGGGCTCGGCTGCAGACAAGGCCAAGCCGGGGGCCGGGCAGCCCGTCGGGGGTAAGGGCGAGTCTCATGCCGCGATGGTGCGGCGGGCCCGGCGGATCAATCGCGAACTCGCCGAGGTCTATCCGTACGCCCATCCCGAGCTGGACTTCCGCAACCCGTACGAGCTGCTCCTCGCGACCGTCCTGTCCGCGCAGACCACCGACCTCCGCGTCAACCAGACCACGCCGGGCCTGTTCGCCGCGTACCCGACTCCGGAGGATCTCGCGGCGGCCAATCCCGAGGAGGTCGAGGCACTCATCCGGCCGACCGGGTTCTTCCGGGCCAAGGCCAAGTCGATCATGGGGATCGCCGTCGCCCTCAGGGACGAGTTCGGCGGTGAGGTGCCGGGGCGACTGGAGGATCTGGTCAAGCTGCCCGGAGTGGGGCGCAAGACGGCAAATGTCGTCCTCGGTAACGCTTTTGGTGTTCCGGGGATCACTGTCGACACCCACTTCGGCAGGCTGGTGCGCCGTTTCAAGTGGACCGAGCAGGAAGACCCGGTGAAGGTCGAGGCGGAGATCTGCGCGATCTTCCCCAAGAGCGACTGGACGATGCTCTCGCACCGCGTCGTGTTCCACGGCCGCCGCATCTGCCACTCCCGCAAGCCCGCCTGCGGGGCCTGCCCGATCGCGCCGCTGTGCCCGTCCTACGGGGAGGGCGAGACCGATCCCGAGAAGGCGCGCAAGCTCCTGAAGTACGAGAAGGGCGGCTTCCCCGGGCAGCGGCTCAGCCCGCCGCCGGACTATCCGGGTCTGCCGGCGCCGCCGCTGGGAGGCGCGTGACGTCACTCGGAAGACGGACGCTGGCCCAGGCCGGAACGAATGCGACCGGCACAGGCGTTGTGGACGATGAACGACGGGGGTGCAGATGGCGCACATGAGCGAGACGTACGACGGTGATCTGAGCGACATGGGCGGGCTGGGCCGCATCGGCGGCACAGTCAGCGGCGCGGACACCGCCCACGGCGGCGCGGACACCGCCCACGGCGGCGCCGAGGGCCGTCAAGGCGGCCATGCGGCCGTCGACGGCCGCGACGACGGTCCCGGCGACCGGGTCGGAAGCTCGGGGCATTTCCGCGCCGAGAGCCGCGCCGACAGCCGCGCCGAGAGCCGCGCCGACAGCCGTGTCGAAAGCCGCCCCGACAGCCGTGCCCAGCACACCCCCACCCCCACCGTGACCAGCCAAGGCCTTCCCGATTGGCTGGAGCCCGTCGCGCGGGCGGCCGAAGGTGTGCGGCCCGAGCAGATGAGCCGGTTTCTGCCGCCGGAGAGCGGGGACGGGCGGCAGTCCGCCGTGCTCGTGCTCTTCGGTGACGGCCCGCGCGGGCCCGAGCTGCTCCTCATGGAGCGGGCGAGCCAGCTGCGTTCGCACGGCGGCCAGCCGTCGTTCCCGGGCGGCGCCCTCGACCCCGAGGACGGTGACCCGGCCACCACCGGCCCGCTGCGGGCCGCACTGCGCGAGGCCGAAGAGGAGACCGGGCTCGACCCGGCCGGCGTCCAGCTGTTCGGCGTGCTGCCCAGGCTCTACATCCCGGTGAGCGGCTTCGTCGTGACACCCGTGCTCGGCTGGTGGCGTGAGCGCACCCCGGTGCGGGCCGTCGACAGCGGTGAGACGGCCCGGGTCTTCACGGTGCCCGTGGCGGATCTCACGGACCCCGCCAATCGCGCCACCGCAGTGCACCCACGAGGACACGCAGGCCCGGCATTCCTGGTCGAATCGGCGCTGGTGTGGGGGTTCACGGCAGGTGTGATCGACCGGATCGTGCACTTCGCGGGGTGGGAGCGCCCGTGGGACCGAGCCAAGCGGGTGCCGCTCGACTGGCACGCGTGACAGGCTGGGCCCCGTGAACGTGCTGGACATCCTGTTGCTGCTCGCCGCCGTATGGTTCGCGATCGTCGGCTACCGCCAGGGCTTCGTCGTCGGCATCCTGTCGGTGATCGGGTTCCTCGGCGGTGGTCTCATCGCCGTGTACCTGCTCCCGCTCATCTGGGATCAGCTGACCGACGAGTCCCAGGTCTCGACGACGGCCGCCGTCGTCGCGGTCGTCGTGGTGATCGTCTGCGCCTCCGTCGGTCAGGCTTTCACCACCCACCTCGGCAACAAACTGCGCCGGTACATCACTTGGTCGCCCGCGCGCGCCCTGGACGCGACCGGCGGCGCCCTCGTCAACGTCGTGGCCATGCTGCTCGTGGCATGGCTGATCGGTTCCGCGCTCGCCGGGACCGCCCTGCCCACGCTGGGCAAGGAGGTCCGCAACTCCAAGATCCTGCTCGGCGTGTCCCAGGTGATGCCCCAGCAGGCGTCCACCTGGTTCAGCGACTTCTCGTCGGTCCTCGCGCAGAACGGCTTCCCGCAGGTCTTCACGCCGTTCTCGAACGAGTCGATCACCGAGGTGCAGGCGCCCGACCCGAAGCTCGCGGGCAGCCCGGTCGCGGCCGCCGCCAAGAAGTCGATCGTCAAGGTCGTCGGCATGGCGCCGAGTTGCGGCAAGCGACTGGAAGGCACCGGCTTCGTCTTCGCCGACCGGCACGTCATGACCAACGCGCACGTGGTGGGCGGCGTCGACGAACCGACCATCCAGGTCGGCGGCACAGGACGTACGTACGACGCGAAGGTCGTGCTCTACGACTGGCGTCGCGACATCGCGGTCCTCGACGTGCCCGATCTGAAGGCGCCCGCGCTCCAGTTCACCTCCACCGATGCGCACACCGGCAACAGCGCGATCGTGGCAGGTTTCCCCGAGGACCACCCCTACGACGTCCGCGCCGCCCGGATCCGGGGCCGCATCAGCGCCAAGGGGCCGGACATCTACCGCCGTGGCACGGTGCGCCGTGACGTGTACTCGCTGTTCACCACGGTGCGCCCGGGCAACTCCGGCGGCCCGCTGCTGACCCCCGACGGGAAGGTTTACGGCGTGGTCTTCGCCAAGTCGCTCGATGACCCGGACACTGGATACGCGCTGACGGCCGACGAGGTCCAGGCCGACATCCAGCAGGGCCGCACGGCCAACCAGCAGGTGGACAGCGAACAGTGCGCCCTGTGACCCTGATCCCCTGACGAGAAGGCTGCGATGCGACTGACGATCCTCGGCGGCGGCGGCTTCCGGGTTCCGCTGGTGTACGGCGCTCTGCTGCGCGACCACGCGCCCGGGCGTGTCACCGAGGTGGTCCTCCACGACCTGGACGCGGCCCGGCTGCACGCCATCGGCCGGGTGCTCGCCGACCGGGCGTACGGGATCGAGGACGCCCCCCGTGTCCGTACCACCACCGATCTCGACGAGGCGCTGCGCGGCGCGGACTTCGTGTTCTCCGCGATCCGCGTCGGCGGTCTCGAAGGCAGGGCCGCCGACGAACGGATCGCGCTCGCCGAAGGGGTCCTCGGGCAGGAGACGGTCGGCGCGGGCGGTATCGCCTACGGGCTGCGCACCGTGCCGGTCGCCGTCGAGATCGCCCGCCGGGTCAAGACGCTCGCCCCCGACGCCTGGGTCATCAACTTCACCAATCCGGCGGGCCTGGTCACCGAGGCGATGGCCGAGCACCTCGGCGACCGCGTCATCGGCATCTGCGACTCGCCGGTGGGCCTGGCCCGCCGGGTCGCCCTCGCGGTCGGCGCCGACCCCGACGCGGTCCGCCTGGACTACGCGGGCCTCAACCACCTGGGCTGGCTGCATGGTTTGTATGAGGGCGAGAAGAACGTCCTGCCGCGGCTGTTCGAGCGGGGCGACGAGCTGCTGACCTCGTTCGAAGAGGGCAAGCTGTTCGGCGCGGACTGGCTGCGTTCGCTCGGTTCGGTGCCCAACGAGTATCTGCACTACTACTACTTCAACCGGGAGGCGGTGGCCGCCTACCGGCAGGCCGAGCGCACGCGCGGCGCCTTCCTCAAGGACCAGCAGGCACGTTTTTATGCCACGGCGGAGACGGTGCCCGACGCCTTGGTGTGGGCGGCCTGGGACCGCACCCGGGCCGAGCGCGAGGCCACGTACATGGCGGCCAACAGGGATGTGTCGGGGGCCGGTGAACGCCATGCCGACGACATGGAGTCCGGCGGGTACGAGAAGGTGGCGCTCTCCCTGATGCGGGCGATCGCGCGCGACGAGGCGGCCACGCTCGTCCTGAACGTACGCAACGGCGACGCGCTGCGCGCCCTCGACGAGCGGGCCGTCATCGAGATCCCGTGTCTGGTCGACGCGGAAGGCCCGCACCCGCTGCCCGTCTCCCAGCTGACAGGCCACGAGGCAGGCCTGGTCAACTCGGTGAAGGCGGTCGAGCGCAGTGTGCTGGAGGCCGCCGGGAGCGGGTCGGCGCGGGCGGCGGTGAAGGCGTTCGCGCTGCATCCGCTGGTCGACTCCGTCCAGGTGGCCCGAAGGCTCCTGGACGGCTACCGGAGCGTCCACCCCGGACTCGGCTACCTTCGGGTCGACTAGGCCATCACTTTCGGCCCAGGCCGCGTCGGCGCAAGCCCGTGCCGGTCGAGTCCGCGTCGGCGCAAGCCCGTGCCGGTCGAGTCCGCGTCGGCGCAAGCCCATGCCGGTCGAGTCCGCGTCGGCCCAAGCCTGTGCCGGTCCAGGCCGCTTCGGCCTGGCTGCCCCTGCGGCTCTGCCCCCGCCGCTCCGCCTCCGCCTAGGTCCGCGCATGTCGTAGCCGGGCCGAGACCCAGCGGGCCCGGCGGCGCAGAATGCGCGGAATGCCCACCTCCCGGGAGTCGCGGGAGGGGAGTTGCAGCCCCCGCCCCTGCGGGCCGCCCCTCTCGTACGAGACCGGCCCTGCGGCCGTTCGGCGGTTGCGTGCTGCGTCACCGTAGTCGTGCGTCCAGCCCATACCCCGACGTCTGCCCGGGCCCCATGGTCGGTAACCGCCTCGCGGGCGGCCAATTGGCCTATGCGCCAGGCAATTGGCTGTTCGTAGGACAAACGTTCCCTGGGTGGCCGGAAACTGACGGGCCATCACCGAAGGTCAGCGGTCCGGTTCCGGGTCCTTGAGCCAGTTGACGAGTTCGGTGGAGAACGCCACCGGGTCCTCCTCGTGCGGGAAGTGGCCCAACCCGTCGAAGAGCCGCCAGCGGTAGGGCGCTTCGACGTACTCGCCCGAGCCCGCCGCGCTGCGGGTGCGCATCACCGGGTCGAGCGAGCCGTGCAGATGCAGCGTCGGCACCCGGACCGGACGCTTCATCCGCCGGTTGAACTGGATGCCATCGGGCCGGGCCATCGAGCGCACCATCCACCGGTACGGCTCGATCGAGCAGTGTGCCGTGGACGGGATGCACATGGCGCGCCGGTACGTCTCCACGGCGTCGTCCTCGGGCTGGCGCGGCCCCGACCAGTCCCGTACGAGACGGCCGACCAACGCGCCGTCGTCCGCGACCAGTTGACGCTCCGGCAGCCAGGGCCGCTGGAAGCCCCAGACGTAGGAGCCGGCCGAAGTCTGCTTGTAGTCGGCGAGCATCGCCGAACGCCAGCGGCGCGGGTGCGGCATCGAGGACACCACGAGCCTGCGCACCACCTTGGGGCGCATCACCGCCGCCGTCCACGCCAGATAGCCGCCCAGATCGTGCCCGACGAGCGCCGCGTCGGGCTCGCCCAGGGACCGTACGACGCCCGTGATGTCGAGGGCGAGGTTGGCCGGGTCGTAGCCGCGCGGGGTGCGGTCGCTGCCGCCCACGCCGCGCAGGTCCATCGCGACCGCGCGGTAGCCGGCGTCGGCCAGCGCGGTCAGTTGATGGCGCCAGGTCCACCAGAACTGCGGGAAGCCGTGGAGCAGCAACACCAGGGGGCCGTCGCCCAGTTCGGCGATGTGGAAGCGCGCCCCGTTGGCAGCCACGTCCCTATGGGTCCAGGGACCATCGATGCGGACAGGGCTGCCGGTGCCGCCGGGGCTGCCGGTGCCGGGCTCGGGTGCGGTCATGCAGACGAGCGTGCCACAGTGGCGCCGGTGTCCGTGACCGTCACCTCGACGGTGGCCGGGCGTGGGTGCGGCTTGACGCCCTGGAGCGTGGCGGCCGTCGCCTTGGCCGACGCGATGGACTTCTCCGGCGGCTTGACCTTCTTGAACTTGGTGACGGCGAGCAGCCCGAGCACGGCCGCGAGCAGCAGGAACGCGCCGCCGACGATGAGGAACGACCAGGCGAGCCCGAGGCCCAGATTGTGGATGCCGTACGCCGCCGCGAAGCTCAGCACCGGCAGCGAGAACAGCGCGAGCACACCGGCGGTACTGATGGCGATGCCACCGATCGCCCCGCGCTTGACGTCCTGCCGCAGCTCCGCCTTGGCCAGCGCGATCTCGTCGTGCACCAGCGCGGACATCTCGGCGGTCGCGGAGGCGACCAGCTGGCCGAGGCTGCGCTCGGCGCTGCCGGCGTTGTGGCTGGGGTCGCTCATCGCTGACTCCCTCATCTCTTCTCGGTTACCGACGGTCTAACGGGTCCAACGCGTTCAACGGGCCCACCATGTTCAACAGGCCCACCATGTTCAACGGGTCGAACAGGTCCGGGTTCGGGTCCCGGTCCGGGTCCAACAGGTCCGTTGTCAGATCATGCCGGACGGTCGGCGTCGTCGCGCTCCGCCCCCGCCAGTTGTGCCAGTCTGCGGTGCTCGGCCGCCTTGTTCTCGTAGATCGCGGCCATCCGCAGGTGGTACTCCGGTTTGTCCGCCTCGTACACGTCGGGGATGCCGTCCTGGTCGTCGTCGCGCTCCTCGTCGTCGACGAGCTGCTTGTACTTGCGGACGCGCAGTTTGAGCAGGATGGAGGAGAGTACGGCGGCGGTCAGCGAGCCCACCAGGACGGCGGCCTTGATCTCGTCGGCCAGCTGGTCCTGGCCGTCGAAGGCGAGCTCGCCGATGAGCAGCGAGACCGTGAAGCCGATGCCGGCGAGCGAGGCGACGGCGAAGACGTCGGGCCAGGCGAGGTCGTCGTTGAGTTCGGCCTTGGTGAAGCGGGCGGCGAGCCAGGTGCCGCCGAAGATGCCGACCGCCTTGCCGACGATGAGGCCGAGGACGACGCCGAGCGTCTCGGGCCGGGTGAAGACATCGGCGAGGGTGGAGCCGCTGATGACGACGCCGGCCGAGAAGAGCGCGAAGAGCGGCACCGCGAGCCCGGCGGACAGGGGCCGCACCAGGTGTTCGATGTGCTCGCCCGGGGAGTGGTCCTCGCCCTCGGTGCGGTGGCAGCGGAGCATCAGGCCCATCGCGACGCCGGCGATGGTGGCGTGGACGCCGCTGTTGTACATCAGCCCCCAGATGACGAGGGCGAGCGGGATGTAGATGTACCAGCCCCGTACGCCCTTCCTGAGCAGCCACCAGAAGAGGGCGAGCCCGACGACGGCGCCGCCGAGGGCCGCGAAGTTGATGCTGCTGGTGAAGAAGACGGCGATGATCAGGATCGCGAAGAGGTCGTCGACGACGGCGAGCGTCAGCAGGAAGGCGCGGAGCGCCGACGGCAGCGAGGTGCCGATGACCGCGAGCACGGCGAGGGCGAACGCGATGTCTGTAGCGGTCGGTACGGCCCAGCCGTCAAGAGAGCCGTCGCCGAAGATGTTGACCAGCACGTAGACGAGCGCGGGGACGGCCATACCGCACAGGGCCGCGATCACGGGCAGCGCGGCGGCCTTGGGGTCGCGCAGTTCGCCGGCGACGAGTTCACGTTTGAGTTCGATACCGGCGACAAAGAAGAAGATCGCGAGCAGCCCGTCGGCCGCCCAGTGCTGAATGGAGAGGTCGAGCCCGAGGGCGCTGATGCCCAGATGGAAACCGCGGACGGACTCGTAGCTCGAACCCAGGGTGTTCGCCCAGATCAGGGCGGCGATCGCGGCCACGAGAAGCAGCACGCCGCCGACGGTCTCGGCGCGCAGGGCCTCGGCGATGTAGGTGCGCTCGGGGAGCGAGAGCCGGCCAAGGAACTTCTGCTTGCTGGGGGTGGGCGTGGCCACGAGGGCGACCTCCGGTCGGTTCGGCGGGCATGACTGAGCACGTTGCCGACCAGACTTCCCGGCGCACCTGACTTTCTTGTCGCGTCGTTGACGCTTTCCTTACTTTACCTAACTTTACGGAGCGGTGCATGCGGCGGGGTGGATCCGGTGATCATCACTTTAAGGGCATACCGGGCGCCGGGCGCGGGATGGGCCTACGACGGGGCCCGGCCGTACGGGTGCGTGTGCCGGGCGCGGGGTGCGCGAAGGGCCCGGCACACGCACTCGTGCGGCCGGGCCCTTCGGAACAGTTGCCGCCGCGCTCAGTCCTCGCTGGCGGCGCTCGGCAACTTCGTCTGGATGAGCGCCATGACCGAGGAGTCGGTCAGCGTCGTGACATCGCCCAGCTCGCGGTTTTCGGCGACGTCGCGCAGCAGGCGGCGCATGATCTTGCCCGAGCGGGTCTTGGGCAGCTCCGCCACCGGCAGGACGCGCTTGGGCTTGGCGATGGGGCCGAGCGCCGAGCCGACGTGCGCCCGCAACTCCTCGACCAGGGTCTCGGTCTCGGTGGCGGTGCCGCGCAGGATCACGAAGGCCACGATGGCCTGACCGGTCGTCTCGTCGGCGGCGCCCACCACGGCGGCCTCGGCGACCGAGGGATGCGAGACGAGGGCGGACTCGACCTCGGTCGTGGAGATGTTGTGGCCCGAGACGAGCATGACGTCGTCGACGCGTCCGAGGAGCCAGATGTCGCCGTCGTCGTCCTTCTTGGCGCCGTCACCCGCGAAGTACTTGCCCTCGAAGCGCGACCAATAGGTGTCGATGAAGCGCTGGTCGTCACCCCAGATGGTGCGCAGCATGGAGGGCCACGGCTCCGTCAGGACGAGGTAGCCGCCCCCGCCGTTCGGTACCTCGTGGGCCTCGTCGTCGACGACGGTCGCGGCGATGCCGGGCAGCGCGCGCTGGGCGGAGCCGGGCTTGGTCGCGGTGACGCCGGGCAGCGGCGAGATCATCATCGCGCCGGTCTCGGTCTGCCACCAGGTGTCCACGATGGGGCACTTGCCGGCGCCGATGTGCTTGCGGTACCACATCCACGCCTCGGGGTTGATCGGCTCACCGACCGACCCCAGGACCCGCAGACTGCTCAGGTCGAACTTGGCGGGGATGTCGTCGCCCCACTTCATGAACGTACGGATCGCGGTCGGCGCGGTGTAGAGGATGGTGACGCCGTACTTCTGCACGATCTCCCAGAACCGCCCCTGGTGCGGGGTGTCGGGGGTGCCCTCGTACATGACCTGGGTCGCGCCGTTGGCGAGCGGCCCGTAGACGATGTACGAGTGTCCGGTGACCCAGCCGATGTCGGCGGTACACCAGTAGACGTCGCTCTCCGGCTTCAGGTCGAACACCGCGTGGTGGGTGTACGCGGCCTGGGTGAGGTAGCCGCCGGAGGTGTGCAGGATGCCCTTGGGCTTTCCCGTCGTGCCGGACGTGTACAGGATGAACAGCGGGTGCTCGGCGTCGAACGCGGCAGGGGTGTGCTCCGCCGACTGGCGGGCGACGATGTCGTCCCACCACACGTCGCGGCCCTCGGTGAACGCGGTGTCCTGGCCGGTGCGGCGGACCACGAGCACATGCTCGACCTGGGGACAGCGGGCGACGGCGTCGTCGATGGCGGGCTTCAGGGCGGACGGCTTGCCGCGTCGGTAGCCGCCGTCGGCGGTGATGACGAGCTTGGCGTCGGCGTCCTGGATGCGGGAGGCGACCGCGTCGGCCGAGAAGCCGCCGAAGACCACGGAGTGGGCCGCGCCGATCCGGGCGCAGGCGAGCATGGCGACGGCCGCCTCGGGGATCATCGGCAGATACACCGCGACCCGGTCGCCGGCCTGAACGCCAAGCTCCGTCAGGGCGTTGGCGGCCCTTGACACCTCGTCCTTGAGCTCGGCATAGGTGAGGGAGCGGCTGTCGCCGGGCTCGCCCTCGAAGTGGATGGCGACCCGGTCGCCGTTCCCGGCCTCGACATGGCGGTCGACGCAGTTGTACGCCACGTTGAGCTTGCCGTCGGCGAACCACTTCGCGAACGGCGGGTTCGACCAGTCGAGGGTTTCGGTCGGCTCGGTGGCCCAGGTCAGGCGCCGGGCCTGCTCGGCCCAGAAGCCCAGCCTGTCCGCATCGGCCCGCTGGTACGCCTCCGCCGTCACGTTGGCATGCGCGGCCAGCTCGGAGGGCGGCGTGAAGCGCCGTTCCTCTTTCAGCAGATTGGCCAAGCTCTCGTTGCTCACGACATCTCCCTTTCCCAGGGCGTCCTCAGTGCGTATGGGTCCCGGGCCATAGCTCATCAGGCCAAGAGCCGGGTGACAAGGGTCTCCAAGAAATTGGTTTAGACCTGTAAAGATTTGCTGGTCATCGGCGTGGCGCACGAACGGCCTCCCCCTTGGTGGGGAAGGCCGTCAGGTGCCGTGGTGTGCGAGCCGGGTTCAGGCGGGCGTGTCCTCCAGCAGGTTGACGCCGACGCCTTCGAAGACCTCCTCGTGGTCGTCGGCCGAGAGCAGATAGGCCTGCGCTTCGCCGACGTGGAAGTACATGCCGTGCAGTGCGAGGGTGCCCGCGGCGAGTGCGCGCGCCACCGACTCGTGCCGGCGCAGGTGCTCCAACTGCTGCACGACATTGGTCACACAGAGCTGTTCCACCGCGTCCGCGGGCAGCCGTCCCGCGATCCGGGTCCAGGCGTGGCTCCGGCTCGCCATCCGTTCCAGGCTCGGCCCGCCGTGCCGCAGCCACCGGCGCAACGGCGTCATCGGCGCGCTCGGATTGCCGTTGAGCAGCGCCGTCATCGCGCCGCAGCCGGAGTGGCCGCAGACTGTGATCGACTGAACCTGGAGGATGTCGACGGCGTACTCGATGGCCGCGGCCACCGACTCGTCGCCGCCTTCCTCGCCCGGAGGCGGCACCAGATTGCCGATGTTGCGCACGGTGAACAGGTCACCCGGGCCGCTTGAGGTGATCATGCTGGTGACCAGGCGTGAGTCGGCGCAGGTGATGAAGAGCTGCTGGGGGCGCTGCCCCTCACGGGCGAGCCGGGCCAGCTCTTCGCGCACCAGCGGCGCCGTGTTGCGCTGGAACGAGCTGAGCCCGCTGGCCAGTTGGTGGCCGTGGGTGCGCTGCGGTGGCTGGTCGTGGCAGTGGTGGTTGCGCCACGGGGTCCACGGGCGGCAGCAGGCCTGCGCCGCGCCGGCCGGCTCGGCGATCCTCCCGCCGGCGCGCGTGGTGACCCGTACGGTGCCGCCGCGCGCGTGGTGTGCGTCCTGCCAGCCCTGCAGTGCCTCGAAGGCGGCGTGATCCATGAACGATCCGTCCAACTCCACGATGGTTTCTGCTCCTTGGGGGACTTGGCCGAGCGTCCGGGTCAGCCGGGGCACGGCGAGGAACGTCAACTGCCCGCGGGCGCACACCAGATAGGTGCCGTCCGCCTCCTGCTGGGCCGTGATGCGGGTGCGTGACAGCCGGTGCAGCGCGACCGCGACGGCGACGGCGATTCCCAGGACCACTCCTTGCAGCACGCCCAGGACGAGCACTCCGCCGATGGACGCCACATAAACCAGGAACTCGCGGTGTTTGTGGACGTTGCGGATGTGCGCGAAGTTGACCATCTGGATGCCGACCATCATGACGAGGGCGGCGAGCGCGGCCAGCGGAATCCACTCCAGTGCGGAGACGAGCAGCCCGGCTGCGAGCAGCACCCACACGCCGTGCAGCACCGTGGAGGCCCGACCGGTCGCGCCCGCGCGGACGTTGGCGCTGCCGCGCACCGCGCCGCCGGAGACGGGCATGCCGCCGAGCATCCCGGAGACCGCATTGGCGATGCCCTGGCCGCGCAGTTCGCGGTCGAGGTCGGCGCGCGGCACAGTGCTGCCGGGGCGCTCGGCCCCCAGCCGGTCGACGGCGACCGCGGAGAGCAGCGATTCAAGGCTCGCGACCAGCGTCACGGTCAACACCGCGGTGACGATCCCGAGCGCCGGGCCGTGCGGCATTTCGGGCAGGACGTGAGCGTCCCAGGAGGGCAGGTCGACGCGGGCGATCCCCGGGGCGGCGAACGCGGCCACGCCGGTGGCGATCACCACGCAGGCGAGCGCGGCGGGGATGCGCCGCAGCGCCCTTCCGATGCGGCCGGGGATGCGGGGCCACAGCAGGAGGACGGCGAGGGTCAGCGCGCCGATGAGCGGCGCCGCGGGCCCGACCTGGGCGAACTGGCCGGGCAGGGCGAGTGCGTTGGCCACGGCGGAGCTCTGCGGGGAGCCGCCGAGGACGATGTGGAGCTGGGCCAGTGCGATGGCGGCCCCGATGCCGGCGAGGGTGCCGTGCACGATGGCGGGGCTGACCGCGAGCGCTGAGCGCGCGGCCTTCAGCGCACCCAGCGCGATCTGGAGCAGGCCCGCGCAGACCGTGATGGCGCAGCTGGTACGCCAACCGTAGGTCTGGATCAACTCGGCGGACACGACGGTCAGTCCGGCGGAGGGGCCGCTGACCAGCAGGGGCGAGCCGCCGAGCAGTCCGGCGACGATGCCGCCGATGCCGGCGGCGATGAGGCTGGCCTCCAGCGGGGCATCGATGGCGACGGCGAGGCCGAGTGACATCGGGACGGCGAGCAGGAAGACGGTGATCGACGCCGACAGGTCGGCGCCGCGGATCCGGGGGAAGCGGCGGCGGGGCCCGCCGCCGGGCGGCGGCTCGTGCGGCCCGCGGCGGCCGGGCGGGTGAGCTGGGGTGGTGGCGCGAGTGGGTACGCAAGCAGGCATGGTTCCCGTCTCCTCCGGGGCAGCGCGGTCGCGGAACGTGGGTCGCGGCCGTGGGTCACGGCAGTGCAGCGGCGGGATTCTCAACTCTCGGTAAACGAATCGTAATGCAAAGTAAAGCCGCTTACTTCTCATTTACGGCAAATAGGGCAACGATTCACTCCGGAGGGTGAATAGGCAGCTTTTCGTTCGGCTTGTCGTGCCGGTATGCCCCACTCTGCGTGCGACTTTTGCGGCGCCGTGACGGCATTCAACGCACAGAACCGCAAGGAAGAGGTGGGCGGATGATCGCCGCCACGCACGCCAAGAGGATCGCTGTCGGCGTCATCGCCGCCGCGCTGGCCGTCGGAGCCGCGGGCTGCTCCTCGAACCCCGGCCCGGCCAAGCCGGCACCCGTCGGCCACCAGGGCGCCGCCGCCCCCAACAACGCCCCCCATCTCATCGGGGACGGCTCGACCGCGTACACCGGGCTCCAGCCGCACCTGCTCAAGGCCCAGAAGCTGCAACCGGGTCAGCGGCCGCCCCAGTTCGTGGTGTTCTCCTGGGACGGCGCGGGCGAGGACAGCCAGAAGCTCTTCTCGCACTTCCGGGAGGTCGCCAAGGAGTCCAACGCGACCATGACGTACTTCCTGAGCGGCGTGTACATGCTGCCGGAGGCGAAGGCCAACCTCTACACCGCGCCCAAGCACTCCCCGGGCCACTCGGACATCGGCTTCAACGACCTCAAGGGCATCAAGGACACCGTCACCCAGGTCCGCGCGGCGTGGAAGGAGGGCAACGAGATCGGCACCCACTTCAACGGCCACTACTGCGGGCCCGACGGCGGCGTCGGCACCTGGTCGGTGCCGGAGTGGAAGAGCGAGATCGCCCAGGCCAAGTCGTTCGTCAAGAACTGGAAGACCAACTCGGGCCTGAAGGCGGAGGCGCCGCTTCCCTTCGACTACGACAAGGAGCTCGTGGGCGCCCGCACTCCCTGTCTCGAAGGCCAGAAGAACTTCGTCAAGACCGCGGGCGAACTGGGCTGGCGCTACGACACCAGCGGCGTCAACGACCAGATCTGGCCGAAGAAGTACCCCAATGGCATCTGGGACCTGTCGATGCAGCTGGTGCCGGTCCCGGGCCGGGAGTTCCAGACCCTGTCCATGGACTACAACTTCTACATGAACCAGTCCAACGCGATGACCGGTGACGCCGATCAGCACGAATACTGGGGCAACCAGATGCGCGACGGCCTTCTCCAGGCCTTCGACCGCTCCTACGACGGCAACCGCGCCCCGCTCATCGTCGGCAACCACTTCGAGTCGTGGAACGGCGGCGCCTACATGAAGGCCGTCGAGGAGACCATCAGGACGGTGTGCGTCAAGCGCGACGTCCACTGCGTCTCGTTCCGCCAGCTCGCCGACTGGCTGGACGCCCAGGACCCGGCCGTGCTCGCCAAGTTCCACTCGCTGAAGGTGGGCGAGGCCCCGAAGGGCGGCTGGGCAGCGCTTGAGGCCACCGCCCAGCCGGCGGCCCCGGCGAAGCCCGTCGCCCCGCTGCGGCCCGCGGCGCCCCAGCCCGCCGTCAAGCAGGCTGCGGCTCGCTGACCTCGGCGATCAGCCGCTCGCTCAGCACAAAACCGGGGTCCACCTGCGCCGCCAGGTCGGCCCCGGTCTTCGCGTTGCCCCAGCTCTCCGCGTTCTTCAGGTGGAAGTGCACCATCTGCTGCGTGTAGCGCTCCCAGTCCCGGTTTCCGTACGAGTCGTCCGCCGCGTCCTGCAGCGTCTGCAGAGCGACCCGGTTGTCGGCCTCCAGGAGCTCGAATCGGGCCGGGCGGCCCTTCTCCATGGCGCGCACCCAGTCGGAGTGCCCGACCGTGACCAGCAGGTCGTCGCCCACCTCGGCCCGCAGGAAGTCCACGTCGTCCTGGCCCTGCACCTTGTTGCCGACGACCTTGAGCGCGACCCCGTAGTCCCGGGCGTACTCCTTGTACTGGCGATACACGGAGACGCCCTTGCGGGTCGGCTCGGCCACCAGGAATGTCATGTCGAACCGCGTGAACATGCCGGAGGCGAACGAGTCGGAGCCGGCCGTCATGTCGACGACTACGTACTCGTCCACGCCGTCCACCAAGTGGTTCAGGCACAGCTCGACCGCGCCGACCTTCGAGTGGTAGCAGGCCACCCCGAGGTCGGACTCGGTGAACGGGCCTGTCGCCATCAGACGGATGTCCCCGTCGTCGAGCCCGACCCTGCGCGCGCACGCCTCGTACACCGGGTTTGCCTCGCGCACGCGCAGCAGCCGGGAGCCGTGACCGGGCGGGGTCGTCTTGATCATGGTCTCGGTGGAGGTGATCCGCGGGTTGGTGCCGCGCAGGTACTCCTTGATGAGGGGGAGGTGGGCGCCCATCGCGGGCAGCGCGGCGGCCTCCTCGTCGTCGAGCCCGAGCGCGGCCCCGAGGTGCTGGTTGATGTCGGCGTCGACCGCGACGACGGCGGCCTCGTTGGCGGTGAGGTGGCGGATGAAGAGCGAGGACAGCGTGGTCTTGCCGCTGCCGCCCTTCCCCACGAAAGCGATCTTCATGTTCACCAACGGTAATCGCATTGTGACGCGAAGTATGCGAGCCGGGTGAAGAAGACCACTCGAAGGTGGGGTGCGGCTTGCCAACGCGTAGCCTCCTTACCTATGAGTACGAACGCCGCTGACCCCCTTGTCGCCCTCGGTGGACTGCCGGGTGTCCCGGACGCCGTGGACCGTGTGCGCAAGGCCGTGGACCGGGTGTACGGGCACCGTGTGATGCGGCGCCGCAGCAACGAGATCACCTCGGAGGCGGCGCTGCGCGGGGCTCGCGGCAGCGCGGCCCTGTCCGGTGCCGACTGGGCGCTGGAGGAGGTGCGGCGCCGCACGGACTTCGGCTCCGAGTCCGAGGCCCGTACCGTCGGGGCCGCGCTGCGGCTGACCGCGGAGGCGGGCCAACTCCTGTCCATCTGGCGGCAGTCGCCCCTGCGGGTGCTCGCCCGGCTGCACCTGGTGGCGGCCGCGGACGCGGGCGCCGCGGTGGGCCGGCCGCGGCAGGGCGGCGAGAGTGTCGACGAGCCGCTGATCGAACTTCCGCTGCCGGACGCCGAGGAGGTCGCCGGCCGCCTCGAAGGGCTCTCCCGGCTGATCATCGCGGGCGGCTCGGCGCCCGCCCTGGTGACCGCAGCGATCGTGCACGGCGAACTGCTCGCGCTGCGGCCCTTCGCCTCCTGCAACGGCCTTGTCGCGCGCACCGCCGAGCGGATCGTGCTGATCGGCAGCGGCCTGGACCCGAAGGCGATCTGCCCGGCCGAGGTGGGCCATGCGGAGCTGGGTCGCGCGGCGTACGCGGCGGCCCTCGACGGCTATGTGTCCGGCACCCCGCAGGGGATGGCCGCCTGGATCACCCACTGCGGCAAGGCGGTCGAGCTGGGGGTGCGCGAGTCGACGGCCGTGTGCGAGGCGCTGCAGCGCGGCGCCGCGTAGGCGCGCGGGCGCTGGCGGCGCTCGGCGGCACTCGAGGGTGCTCGGAGTGTGTGGAGCCTGGACGCCGTTTCGCGGTGCGGGAACAGAGCTGCGGGCGGGAACAGGGTTGCGGCGGTATCGGAGACCGATACCGCCGCTGGCATGTTCACCGTGTTACCAAGCGTCCTCGAAGGTTGCCCATCAGGCCGGGATTCTCTGCCCGTTCACCTGGTGCGGCTGGCCCGTAATCGACGGGTCGACGTCGCGTGGGTGCTCGATGTCCATGCGCGGTCCGTGGGGCCTTGATGCGTAGAAGGTGATCCTCTCGGATGTCCCAGGTCTCGCGGGCCGTTGAGTCCTTTCTACTCCCGTACGAGGAGAAGCGAAACCCCTCACCCCAGTTCTTTACTTTTAGGTTCAAATAGGGGTGAAACGGGCGGTTGTTTTCAGAAGCCGTCTATAGATGCGTCGTTAGGACGCCGCTATAGCGTGCTTCACGTCCTCGGGCCGGCGTCGGGCGGGGTCGACGCTCAGGCCGGGACGGAGCCGCGCTTGCGGGCGGCGTACCAGACGATGCCGGCGGTGGCCGCGGCCGCGCCGACCGCCGCGGCGGCGAGGAGTGCGGAACGGGGTGGCATGGAGAGTGTGGGCAGCCGTTGTTTGAGGCTGACCGGCCGGTTGAAGACGAGAATCGGCCATTCCCTCGCCGTGGCTTCCCGGCGGAGGGTGCGGTCGGGATTGACGGCGTAGGGGTGGCCGACCGACTCCAGCATCGGGACGTCGGTCGCGGAGTCGCTGTAGGCGTAGCAGCGCGCCAAGTCGTACCCCTCGGACGCGGCAAGGTCCTTGACGGCCTCGGCCTTCGTCGGCCCATAGGCGTAGTACTCCACGTCGCCCGTGAAGCAGCCGTCGTCGCCGACCACCATCCGGGTGGCCACCACCCGGTCCGCGCCGAGCAGTTCACCGATCGGCTCGACGACCTCGGCGCCCGAGGTCGACACGATGACCACGTCACGGCCGGCCGCGTGGTGCTCCTCGATGAGGGAGGCGGCCTCGTCGTAGATGATCGGGTCGATCAGGTCGTGCAGGGTCTCGGCGACGATCTCCTTGACCTGCTGGACGTTCCAGCCCTTGCAGAGGGCGGACAGATACTCGCGCATCCCCTCCATCTGATCGTGGTCGGCCCCACCGGCGAGGAATACGAACTGCGCGTACGCAGTGCGCAGCACGGCGCGGCGGTTGATCAGTCCTCCTTGATAGAAGGACTTGCTGAAGGTCAGCGTCGACGACTTGGCAATGACTGTCTTGTCCAAGTCGAAGAAGGCGGCGGTACGCGGCAGCGAGTGGTTTTCCACGAGCCCGAGCATAGGCGCCCACCATTCGGCGTAAGCTGAGACGCGTGGGTTTGCCTGAGAAGGCTCTCGGGTACACCATGGAAGTCACGGATCGTTCGCGACCGTGCTAACCCGGTCCGGCTCCTCCCCCCCCGAGTCAGACCGTGGGGACGACCCCCGCTCTCCCCCCCGGCGGGGGTCGTCGCATGTCCAGATGCGTTTCTGAGCCTGGATCCTCGCCGCACCCCATCCGATGGCCCTTCCTCGCGCGCCGGTCGCATGCGTATGACTCGTGACTGTGTGTAGTGGTTGCGCTGCGCTCCGGAAGTCACCGGTATAGGTGAACGGGATATTCACAACGCGCATAGTTGTCCACAGATTTCGACCAAGATCCACATTATTTCGGGTCGCCCTCCACCGTGATTCCAGTTCGCGAAGTGCGCGGACGCAGGAATCGCAGGGAGAGGGGGCGGAAATCATGGACGGAGCCATGGCTTCCGATCGGCCGCAGGGCGCGGAGGGGCGGCGCGGCGGACCGCTGATCGTGACCGAGGACGAGGATCTGCTCGATGATCTGCTGCGGCTGTGCGCCGCGGCCGGCACCGAGCCCGAGGTGTGTCACGGGGTGCCCGAACGCAGGGGCGGATGGGAGAGCGCACCCCTGATTCTCGTGGGCGACGACGCCGCGCCCCGGCTGCGCGGGGCGGCCCGCAGGCGCGGGGTGCTCCTGGTGGGCCGGGACCAGGACGACCCCGGGGTCTGGCAGACGGCGGTCGAGCTCGGCGCGGACCATGTGCTGCGGCTGCCCGACGCCGAGCCCTGGCTCGTCGACCGGATCGCCGACGCGGCGGAAGGTGTGGGGCGCCCCGCCCTGACCGTCGGGGTGATGGGCGGACGTGGCGGCGCGGGCGCGTCGACGCTGGCGTGCGCCCTAGCGGTGACCGCCGCCCGTACCGGGCAGCGGACCATGCTGATCGACGGCGATCCGCTCGGTGGAGGCCTCGATGTGCTCCTGGGCGGCGAGCAGGCCGATGGCCGAAGGTGGCCGGATTTCGCCGCTTCGCGCGGGCGGGTCGCCGGACGGGCCCTGGAGGAATCGCTGCCGCGGCTGCACCGGTTGAGGGTGCTCAGCTGGGACCGGGGCGACTCGGTGGTCATTCCGGCGGAGGCGATGCGCGCCGTCCTCGCGGCGGCCCGTCGGCGAGGCGGGGTGGTCGTCGTGGACCTGCCGCGCCGGATCGACGATTCGGTCGTCGAGGCGCTCGCGCAACTGGACCTCGGGCTGCTGGTGGTCCCGGCCGAACTGCGCGCGGTCGCGGCGGCCAACCGGGTCGCCTCCTCGGTCGGCATGGTGCTGCGCGATCTGCGCGCGGTGGTACGCGGCCCCTACGCGTCGGGGCTCGACGAGCAGTGGGTGGCCCATGCGCTCGGGCTGCCATTGGCCGGAGAACTACCGCTGGAGCCCGGCCTGTTGGACGCGCAGGGAAGCGGCGCTCCACCGGGGAGTGCGGCGCGCGGCCCGCTGGCCAGATTCTGCGCCGCCTTCTGGGACCAGGCACTGACCGGTGGCCTCACCGGGGGAGCGCTCTCATGAACGACAAGCGCGACGAAGGCATCCCCTCCGTCGGTGTGCCAGGTCCGGCCGACGGCGGGGTGTGGTCACGGGGCACACCCTCGTGGTCCGCGGGGCCGCCGCTGCTCGACGCCGTCCGGCAGCGGCTGGCGCAGAGCGGAGCCGAGCCCACCCCGGCCAGGGTCGCGGCGGCGCTGCGCGCCCAGGGTCGGCTGCTCGGTGACGCGGAAGTACTGGGCGGAGCCGAGGAGTTGCGATCCGAGCTGGTGGGCACGGGCCCGCTGGAGCCGTTGCTTGCCGATCCCGACGTGACGGACGTTTTGGTCTCGGCGCCGGACCGCGTGTGGGTGGACCGGGGCGGCGGGCTCGAACTGACCGGCATCCGTTTCGCCGACGCGGCGGCCGTACGCCGGCTGGCTCAGCGCCTCGCCGCGGTGGCGGGCCGCCGGCTCGACGACGCAAGGCCCTGGGTGGACGCCCGCCTGCCCGACGGCACGCGGATGCACGCCGTCCTGGAACCGGTCGCCGTCGGCTCAACCTGTCTGTCGCTGCGCGTGGTACGCCCCAGGGCGTTCTCCCTTGCCGAGCTCACGGCGGCGGGCACCGTTCCGCCCGACGGCGAGAAACTGCTGCGCGCACTCATCCAAGCCCGGGTCTCGTTCCTGGTGAGCGGCGGCACCGGCACCGGCAAGACCACGCTCCTGTCGACCTTGCTCGGGCTGGTCGGTGCGGGAGAGCGGATCGTCCTCGCCGAAGACTCCGCGGAGTTGCGGCCCGATCACCCTCATGTCGTACGTCTCGAATCGCGCCCCGCCAACCAGGAGGGCGCCGGCCTCGTGACCCTGCGGGACCTGGTGCGCCAGGCCCTGCGGATGCGCCCCGACCGACTGGTGGTCGGCGAGGTGCGAGGGGCCGAAGTAACCGACCTGCTCGGTGCCTTGAACACAGGCCATGAAGGTGGTTGTGGGACGGTTCATGCCAATTCTGCCCAGGATGTGCCGGCTCGCCTTGAGGCGCTCGGCACGGCGGCCGGGCTCGACCGGGACGCGCTGCACAGTCAGTTGGCGGCCGCGCTGTCAGTGGTGCTCCATCTGGCACGTGACCGGGCGGGCCAGCGCCGGATCGCCGAAGTGCGCGTCCTTGAGCGGGACGCGGCCGGCCTGGTGATGACCGTGCCCGCGCTGCGATGGGGAGCGAAGGGATTCATGCGCGACTCGGGCTGGGAACCGCTCCGGGCCCTGATCGGGGGTGCGTTGTGACGGATCCTCGTATGGGGCTGCCCGCGTGGGCGGCGATGTGCGCGGGGGTGGCCGCCTGGCTGTGGGCCGGGCACGACCAGGGCATGCGGCGGGCCCGGCTGATGTTCGCGGGGGCCGGGACGGAAGCCGAAGCGGAAACGGGGGCGGGCACGGGCACGGGGGCCGGCGCTTGGGGGTGCGGGCTCCACGCGACCGGTGTCGGCGGTGCTTTCAGGGTCTCCCCTCTGGGGCGCTGGCTTGAGACGGCGCGACACCGGGAGCGCTGGCGGCTGGAGTGGCTGTGCCTGCCCCTCGGTCTCGCGCTCGCCATCCTGGGCGGCTCGGTGCTGCCGCTCGTCGGCGGCGCGGTGGCCGTGCCCCTGGTGGGGAGGCGGCTGCGGGCCGGGCAACGCGAACGGTCCAGGGCGCGGCGCGCCGACGAAGTGATCGCCTGGTGCGCCGCGGTGGCTGCAGAGCTGCGCGCGGGCCGCCAGCCTGGACCGGCCCTGGTGGCCGCCGCACGGGAGACGGCGGCTTTGGGCGCGGCCGCAGCCCCGGTGGTGGCGGCGGCCACGTTCGGCGGTGATGTGCCCGCGGCGCTGCGGTCTGCGGCCAGGGAGCCGGGTGCCGAAGGGCTTGCCGGGATCGCCGCGTGCTGGCAGGTCGCGGTGGACGGCGGGGCCGGACTGGCCTCCGGGCTTGAGCGTCTGGAGAACGCGCTGCGGGCGGAGCGTGAGCAACAGGACGCGTTGCGATCGGAGTTGGCGGGGCCCCGCACCACGGTGCTGCTCCTCGCGCTGTTGCCGGCGCTCGGCCTGGTGCTCGGCACCGCGATGGGCGCGAGCCCGCTGCGGGTGCTGCTGCACAGCCCCGCGGGGTTCGGATGCCTGCTGGTGGCCTCGGTCCTGGAGACGGCCGGCGTGTGCTGGGCGGCCCGCATCGTACGGGTGGGGGAGGGCCGATGAGTCTGCTCGGACCGGAGGTCGTCCACAGGCTGGGGGCGATGGTGGGGGTGGTGGCCCTCACCCTGTGGACGGTGGCGGCGGCGGCCCGGCGCCGGGAGGAACGCGGGACGCGCCGCCGGGTGGCCGCGCTGCTGGCCCTGGAGGCGCTGACGCCGACCGCGCCGAGACGCTGGAACCCGGCGTGGACGGCGAAGGCGAAGCAGTGGGGAGCGCCGCTGGGGGCGTGGGCGGCCTGCTATGTGCTGCTCGGCGGAGTCGTGGGCGCCTTGGGTGGCCTGGCGGCGGCGTATGGGGCCCGGGTGTGGACGCGTCGGCGACGTACGCGACGGGACGACGCCGACGAGCTCGGGACGGCGCGTGAACTCCCGCTCGCCGCGGACCTGCTGGCCGCTTGCCTCGCCGCCGGAGCCGGGCCGCGCGAGGCGGCGGGCGCGGTCGGAGCCTGCCTGGAGGGGCCGGTCGGCGCCCGCCTGCGTCAGGCAGCCGCCGAGCTGCGCATGGGCTGTGAACCCGGCGACGCGTGGGGGCGCTTGGGTGCGATACCCGGCGCGGCCGAACTGGCCCGCTGTCTGGAAAGGGCGGCTTCCTCGGGGGCACCCGCGGCGGCCTCCGTCGCCCGGGTCGCCGGACGCTGCCGGGCCGAACGGACCCGGGACGCCTCGGCGCGGGCCAGGCGCGCGGGAGTCCTCATCACCGGCCCGCTGGGCCTGTGCTTCCTGCCGGCCTTCCTCGCGGCGGGCGTCGCGCCGGTCGTGATCGGCCTTGCGGGGGGCTTGCTGAGGCGGTGAGGGAGCACCGCCGTCACACGCGCCATCACGTACGCCGTACGCCACGTACGCACGTACGCCACGTATGCCATGTATGCCACGTACCCAGTCAGGCATGTGGGCCTGGCGGTTCAGCTAATTCAGGCGGTTCAGCTGGTTCAGCTGAGAACACGCCTATCGATCAAGGGAGTTGGAACCATGAACGCAGTCAGCAATGGACAGGCGAGCTTGAGCTCTACGAGGAACGGGGCCGCCGGGCGCGGGGCCGGAGGCAGCCGGGCGACGGGCCGGCTGCGGCACTGGGGTTCGGCGCTGCGGCGCCGGGTGCGGCGCGACGACGGGATGTCGACCAGCGAATACGCCGTGGGCACCCTCGCTGCCTGCGCTTTCGCGGCGATCCTGTACAAGGTCGTCACCAGCGAGGGAGTCGTGACGGCGCTCAATCAGCTGATCACCAAGGCGCTCGATGTGCAGTTCTGAGCGCGGCCGGTGGAGGCGGGGGGACCGGGGGTTCGTGACGGCCGAGACGGCCGTGGCGATCCCAGCCCTCGTCGGGTTCGCGCTGGCCCTGTTGTGGGCCCTGATGGCGGCCTCGTCCGAGATCCGGTGCGTGGACGCGGCCAGGGCCGGGGCGCGCGCGGCGGCCCGGTCCGAGCCGGAGGCCTTGGCGGTGGCGGCGGCCCGGTCGGCCGCGCCGAAGGGCGCCAGGGTCACGGTGCGGCGTAACGGGGAGCTGTGGCGGGTCCGCGTGGAGGCCGACACGCCGGGCCCGCACCACTTGGCCGTGACGCTGAGCGCGGAAGCGGTGGCGCTGGCCGAGGACACGGTGGGGGAGGTCTCGTGAGCGGGTGGGCACGCCAGGCCGCGACGCGGTTGCGGCTGTGCGCGCGGTGGCCTGTGCGCCGCTTCGGGAAGCTGTCTGCGCGGCGCTTCGAAGGGTGGTTTGTGCGGCGCCTCGGGAGGTTGCCTGTGCGTTGCGTCGGGAAGTGGCTTGCGCCGTGCCCCGGGAAGCGGCCCGTTCGGCGCTTCGGAAAGCCGTCTGCGCGGCGTCCCGGGAAGTGGCTCGTTCGGCGCCTCGGTAAGAGCCTCGGTGAGGAGTGGGCGCCCCGGCTCACGCGGCGGGCCGGGGCGGATGGTGATCGGGGCTCGGCCACCGTGTGGGTGGCTCTGACGGCCGCCACGATGTGCTCGGTGTTCGCGGCCGTGCTCTGCCTGGGTCAGGCGGTGGCCGCGCGGCACCGGGCCGGCGGAGCCGCGGATCTGGCGGCGCTCGCGGCGGCCGACCGGGCGCTGTGGGGGGCACCGGACGCCTGCGCCAAGGCGGTCGAGGTGGCCCGGGCCCAGGGCGCCGAGATGGTGCGCTGCACGGTCGTGGGCGAGATCACCGACGTACGGGTGAGGGCGAGGTTCGGCCCGTACGCGCCCAGCGTCAGGGCGCGGGCGGGGCCGGCTCCGCCTCGTGCGGAGCCCCCCGCAGCAGCTCCGTGAGGAGGCGGACCGCGCCTCGTTTATGGAGGGGGTCGTTGCCGTTGCCGCACTTGGGGGACTGGATGCACGACGGGCAGCCGGCCTCGCACTCGCAGGACGCGATCGCCTCGCGGGTCGCGGTCAGCCAGCGCGCGGCGGTGTGGAAGGCGCGCTCGGCGAATCCGGCGCCGCCCGGGTTGCCGTCGTACACGAAGACCGTCGGCAGCAGGGTGTCCGGGTGCAGCGGGATGGAGACGCCGCCGATGTCCCAGCGGTCGCAGGTGGCGAAGAGCGGCAGCATGCCGATGGAGGCGTGCTCGGCGGCGTGCAGGGCGCCGCCGAGGATCTCCGGGTTGATCCGGGCGGCATCGAGCTGGTCCTCGGTGACCGTCCACCACACGGCCCGGGTGCGCAGGGTGCGCGGCGGCAGGTCGAGCTTGGTCTCGCCGAGCACCTCGCCGGTGATGAGTCTGCGGCGCAGAAAGGAGACGACCTGGTTGGTGACCTCGACGGAGCCGTAGCAGAGGCGGCCGGATCCCCAGGGGATCTCGGTGTCGGTGGTGAGGACGGAGATGGAGGTGGTGTCCCTGGCAACGGTCGAATAAGGCGGGCTGGCCTCCTCGACGAGGGCGGCGGAGTCCTCCAGGTCCAGATGCTTCACCAGGTACGTACGGCCCTGGTGGAGGTGGACGGCGCCGTCGTGGACGGCGGTGTGGGCGGCGGCCTCGTCGACCGTACCGAGGAGCCGTCCCGTCGCGGCCTCGACGATCTGGACCGGCCGGCCGCCACCGCCCCGGATGTCGGTGAGGTCGGCGGCCCGTTCGCGACGGGTCCAGTACCACCCGGTGCTGCGGCGCCGCAGCAGTCCCGCCCGCTCCAGCTGGGGCATGAGTTCGGGGCTCGCCGGTCCGAAGAGCTTCAGGTCGGCTTCGGTGAGCGGGAGCTCGGCGGCCGCCGCGCACAGGTGCGGGGCCAGGACGTACGGGTTGTCCGGGTCGAGCACGGTGGACTCGACGGGCTGCTGGAACAACGCCTCGGGGTGGTGGACGAGGTAGGTGTCCAGCGGGTCGTCGCGGGCGATCAGGACGGCCAGGGCGCCCTGGCCCGAGCGCCCCGCCCGGCCGGCCTGCTGCCACAGGGAGGCCCGGGTGCCCGGGTAGCCCGCGATCAGGACGGCGTCGAGGCCCGAGACGTCGATGCCGAGTTCCAGGGCGGTGGTGGCGGCGAGGCCGAGCAGCTCGCCCGAGTGCAGGGCCTGCTCGAGGGCGCGGCGCTCCTCGGGCAGGTAGCCGCCCCGGTACGCGGCGACACGCCGGGCGAGGGTGCGGTCGACCTCGTACAGGCGTTCCTGGGCGATCACCGAGACGAGTTCGGCGCCGCGCCGGGAACGGACGAAGGCGACCGTGCGGACCCCCTGCACGGCCAGATCGGTGAGGAGGTCGGCGGTCTCGGCGATGGCGGTGCGGCGCACCGGGGCGCCCTTCTCGCCGGGCAGCTCGGTGAGTGGCGGCTCCCACAGGGCGAAGACCAGCTCGCCGCGCGGGGAGGCGTCGTCGGCGACCTCCACGACGGGCAGGCCGGTCAGGCGGCCCGCGGCGACGGCGGGGTCGGCTGACGTGGCCGAGGCGAGCAGGAAGACCGGATCGGAGCCGTAGCGGGCGCACAGGCGGCGCAGGCGGCGCAGAACCTGGGCGACGTGGGAGCCGAAGACACCGCGGTAGGTGTGGCACTCGTCGATGACGACATAGCGCAGGGCGCGCAGGAAGGAGGCCCACCTGGGGTGGGAGGGCAGGATGCCCAGGTGCAGCATGTCCGGATTGGTGAGGACGTAGTTCGCGTACTGGCGCACCCACTCGCGTTCCTCGACCGGGGTGTCGCCGTCGTATACGGCGGGCCGGATCGCGTGGCCCAAGGGGGCCGCGAGGGCCTTCACCGAGCGGCGCTGGTCGGCCGCGAGGGCCTTGGTGGGGGCGAGGTAGAGAGTGGTGGCGCCGCGCCCGTTCGGGGCCTCGGAGCCGTCCAGGAGGGCGCTGAGGACGGGTGCCAGGTAGGCGAGCGACTTGCCGGAAGCGGTGCCGGTGGCGATCACTACCGACTCGCCGTCCAGGGCGTGCCCCGCGGCGGCCGCCTGGTGGGCCCAGGGGTGCTCGATGCCGGCGTCCTGGATGGCATTGATCACTTCCGGACGGATCAGGTGCGGCCATACTGCATGACGTCCCTCTCGCGGGGGCAAGTGCTCCGTATGAGTGATGCGCGCAGCCCGGCCTGCCCCGGTGCTGAGCCGGTCGAGGACCGTGCCGGGGTCGGGTCGTTCACCCGTGCCGTCGGCGGGTGTTCTGGGTCGGTGATTCCTTGCCATCGGCACCGAGTGTGTCACTGGCGTAGCGGACAATGGTCCCAAGGCGTCGTGCATGGCTGCCGGTAAGTGATTGAATGCCATCGCGGCTGGCGATCCGTTCTCTGGCTCCGCCGGGGAGACTCAGGGAGCGGCCGCTCGATAGCAAGGTGCTGGAGGATCCGTGGACCTGTCCCTGTCGACTCGCAATGTGTCCGGGCCTGGTGGCGACCGTACGGTCGTCGAGGTCGGTGGCGAGATTGATGTGTATACCGCGCCCAAGCTGCGCGAGCAGTTGGTCGAGTTGGTGAACGACGGCAGCTACCACCTGGTTGTCGACATGGAGGGCGTGGACTTCCTCGACTCCACGGGCCTGGGTGTCCTGGTGGGTGGGCTCAAGCGCGTGCGCGCGCACGAGGGCTCGCTGCGCCTGGTCTGCAACCAGGAGCGCATTTTGAAGATCTTCCGGATCACGGGGCTCACCAAGGTGTTCCCGATCCACGGCTCGGTCGACGAGGCCGTCAACGCGACCGACTGACGGCGGCCGTCCACGGACGGCTCCGGAAGACGGACAGGGGCGCCGGGCGGCACAGTGGCCCGGGGCCCCTGAGATGTACGCCCGTACGTTCGAGGGGGATCACCATGGCCACCGTTGAACTCCGTTTCAGCGCTCAGCCCGAACATGTCAGGACGGCCCGTCTGGTGGCGGCCGCCGTGGCGCGCCGGGCCGGGGTCGACGAGGCAGTGCTCGACGAGGTGAGACTCGCCGTCGGCGAGGCGTGCAGCCGTGCCGTCGGGCTGCACCGTTCGCACGGCATCGAATCCCCCGTCCACGTCGTCCTGACCGAGGAGGAGAAGCTGTTCTCCATCGAGGTCGGTGACGGGGTGCCAGGGTCGGGCGTTGGCGCGTCGGCGGTGCCGGGCGTGCGCGGCTCGGCGCCCGCCGACGAGCTGGACGACGGCGCGGAGGACGAAATGGGCCTCGCCGTCATCAGTGGTCTTGTGGACGACGTGGAGGTCACGTCCGGAGACTCCGGGGGTGTCATTCGGATGAGCTGGCCCACCACGCCGTCCGAGGTGCTTCCCTGATCCACTTTTGTTGGATATGGAGACTGGCCCTGCTGAGCAGGGCCTTTTTTCATTTTCTTGATCCACCATTCGGCCCAGTTTCCGGCCGATTCCTAGATCGACGATCAAGCGTCAATGCTTTTGCCCCATTACCGCTTTCGGGGGCACTTTCGTGACCGGATCTCTCTCTGATGAGCCGATGAAGGTCAATTCCATTTGCGGGGCCCTGTTTTGATCGTGTTCCGCTACCTACAATCCGTCCACATCTTGAGCTCTGAGCGTCAAGGAGGACGAATGGCGGGGCTCTTCAACCCAACGGAACTCGACCACCCCACATCTCTGGCCGCCGCGGTACTGACCGACGGCAACCGGACGATCGTGATCGTCATCGCGGCTGTCGCGCTGGCGGCCCTGATCGTCGCCCAATTGCTGGTGCGCCAGGTCCTCGCGGCAGGCGAGGGCACCGAATCGATGAAGAAGATCGCGGCGGCCGTACAGGAAGGCGCGAATGCCTATCTGACCCGGCAGTTGCGCACCCTCGGCGTCTTCGCCGTCGTGGTGTTCTTCCTGCTGTTCCTGCTGCCGTCCGACAACTGGTCGCAGCGCGTAGGCCGTTCCGTGTTCTTCCTGATCGGCGCCGTCTTCTCGGCGACGACGGGATACATCGGGATGCGTCTCGCCGTGCGCGCCAATGTGCGCGTCGCGGCGGCCGCCCGAGAGGCGACTCCCGCCGAAGGCGAACCCGAAAGGGATCTCACCTCGGTTTCCCACAAGGCCATGAAGATCGCTTTCCGCACGGGTGGCGTCGTCGGCATGTTCACGGTGGGCCTCGGCCTGCTCGGTGCCTCCGTCGTCGTGCTCGTGTACGCGGCCGACGCGCCCAAGGTCCTGGAGGGCTTCGGACTCGGCGCCGCGCTGATCGCGATGTTCATGCGTGTCGGCGGCGGCATCTTCACCAAGGCCGCAGACGTCGGCGCCGACCTGGTCGGCAAGGTCGAACAGGGCATCCCCGAGGACGACCCGCGCAACGCCGCCACCATCGCGGACAACGTGGGCGACAACGTCGGCGACTGCGCCGGCATGGCGGCCGACCTGTTCGAGTCCTACGCCGTGACCCTCGTCGCGGCGCTGATCCTCGGCAAGGCGGCGTTCGGCGACTCGGGCCTCGCCTTCCCGCTGATCGTCCCGGCGATCGGCGTGGTCACCGCGATGATCGGCATCTTCGCGGTCGCCCCGCGGCGCGCCGACCGCAGCGGAATGTCGGCCATCAACCGCGGCTTCTTCATCTCGGCGGTGATCTCGCTCGCCCTGGTGGCCGTCGCGGTCTTCGCCTATCTGCCGTCCTCGTACGCCCAGTTGAACGGCGTCACGGACCAGGTGATCAAGGGCCATGACGGTGACCCGCGGATCCTCGCGCTCGTCGCCGTCGCCATCGGCATCGTGCTGGCGGCGCTGATCCAGCAGCTGACGGGGTACTTCACCGAGACCACCCGGCGTCCCGTCAAGGACATCGGCAAGTCCTCGCTCACCGGCCCCGCCACCGTCGTCCTGGCCGGCATCGCCATCGGCCTCGAATCGGCCGTCTACACCGCCCTGCTGATCGGTCTCGGCGTCTACGGGGCCTTCCTGCTCGGCGGCACCTCGGTCATGCTCGCGCTGTTCGCGGTGGCGCTGGCCGGCACCGGCCTGCTCACCACGGTCGGCGTCATCGTCGCCATGGACACCTTCGGCCCGGTCTCCGACAACGCCCAGGGCATCGCCGAGATGTCCGGCGACGTCCAGGGTGCGGGCGCCCAGGTGCTCACCGACCTGGACGCTGTGGGCAACACCACCAAGGCCATCACCAAGGGCATCGCCATCGCGACGGCCGTCCTGGCCGCGGCGGCGCTCTACGGCTCGTTCAAGGACGCCATCGCCACGGCCGTGGGCGACGTCCACGCCAAGGCGAACGAACTGACCTTGAGCATGGACATCTCGCAGCCCAACAACCTGGTCGGGCTGATGCTGGGCGCGGCGGTCGTCTTCCTCTTCTCGGGGCTCGCGATCAACGCCGTGTCCCGGTCGGCCGGAGCCGTGGTCTTCGAGGTGCGGCGGCAGTTCCGCGAGCACCCCGGGATCATGGACTACACCGAGCAGCCGGAGTACGGGCGAGTCGTCGACATCTGCACGAAGGACGCGCTGCGCGAACTGGCCACCCCCGGCCTGCTCGCGGTGCTCGCCCCCATCGCCGTCGGCTTCACGCTCGGCGTCGGCGCGCTCGGCTCGTACCTGGCTGGAGCGATCGGCACCGGCACCCTGATGGCGGTGTTCCTCGCCAACTCGGGCGGCGCATGGGACAACGCCAAGAAGCTGGTCGAGGACGGCCACTTCGGCGGCAAGGGCAGCGACGCCCACGCCGCCACCGTCATCGGCGACACCGTAGGCGACCCCTTCAAGGACACCGCGGGCCCCGCGATCAACCCGCTCCTGAAGGTGATGAACCTGGTGGCGCTCCTCATCGCGCCGGCCATCGTCAAGTTCAGCTACGGCGACGACGCGAACCCGCTCGTCCGGGGGATCGTGGCGGCGCTCGCCATCCTCGTCATCATCGGCGCGGTGTACGTGTCGAAGCGGCGCCGCGTGGCCGTGGACGACGACGGCAGCAACGAACGGGTCGCGAAGTCGGCCGACCCGGCGGTGGTTTCGTAACCACCGGCACGACAAGGGGCGGGCGGACGGTGGGGTTTGACACACCGTCTGCCCGTTCCGCTTGGTGCAAATGGCTGCAAATAGCCGCAATGGGAGACACATCACACGGACGGCACGCGATTGTCGCCCACTTGGCGTGTATGTTCCGGGGCCGAGAGCCTTGGAAGGGACCAAACCGGTGAACAAGAAGCTTGCAGCCGCACTGTCCGGCGGTGCGGTACTGATGCTGACGTTGTCGGGCTGCAGCGACGACTCCAGCAAGAAGGTCGACGACTGGGCGAAGACCTTCTGCAACACGGCCCAGCCCCAGTTCAAGAAGATCACTGACGCCAATGCCGCCATCCAGGCGCAGACGCGCGACGACAGCAAGCCCGCCGATGTGCAGAAGACCGACTCCACGGCCTTCCAGCAGATTTCGGACGCCTACAAGGCGCTTGCCGGAGCCGTCGACAAGGCGGGCGCTCCGCCCGTCAAGGATGGCGCCACCACGCAGCAGGAGGCCGTCAAGGGCCTGAACGCCTCGTCCGTGGCGTACGCCAACCTCAAGAAGAAGGTCGACGCGCTCGACGCCGGCGACCAGGCCGCGTTCGCCAAGGGACTTGAGGACATCGCCACCGAGCTCGGCAAGACCAGCTCGACGGGTGACGCCTCCCTGAAGAACCTGGAGTCCGGCGACGTCGGCAAGGCGATGCAGAAGCAGCCCGGCTGCCAGAAGCAGACGCCGTCCTCGCCGGCGCCCGGTTCCGACACGTCGGCCTCGCCGTCCCAGTCGGCCTCGCCCTCGGGCTCCGCATCTCCCTCGGGTTCGGCGTCTCCGTCCGGTTCCGCCTCGCCGTCGCAGAGCGCCAAGTCGTAGCCCGTACGCGACCCCGCTCGTGGCCCGGCCCCCTCGCGGGGAGCCGGGCCACGAACGTGCGTGGGTGATGGTCAGAGGCAGCGGCGACAACGGCCGGGTGAGGACGACCAGACTTCCCGCGCGGTGATTGTCAGAGGCAGCGGCCACAATGGCCGGGTGAGTACGCCCAGTCTTCCCGCGCCCGGTCACGCAGCCCGCCTGCGCGACGCCCTGCTCGCCGCCGCGTTCACCGCCGACGGCCTGCTCGACCTGCTCGGTGCCCCCGCGTATGCCGCGCTGGCCCGCAGCGAGACCGTCCCCGCCCTGCGCGCCACCCGCGGGCAGGCGCCGCTCGACACCCTGGTGCGGCTCTTCCTGCTCCAGCAGCCCGTTCCTCACGAGCGTGCCCAGGCCGCACTGCCGCTCGACGAGGCGCTCGCGGACGGCTGGGTGGTCCGCGCGGGCGACGAGGTGCGGGCCACGGTCGACGTGCGGCCCTACGGCGGCCCCGAGGGGCAGGACTGGTTCATCGTCTCCGATCTCGGCTGCGCGGTCGGCGGCGCGGGCGGCGCGAGCGGGCGTGACGAGGCCATGGTGCTCGGCGTCGGCGGCGCCTCCACCACCCTGGCCGGCATCACCGTCCGGATGCCGGTGGGCTCGGCCCTCGATCTCGGTACCGGCTCCGGCATCCAGGCGCTGCACGCCGCGCAGCACGCCACACGCGTCACCGCCACCGACCTCAACCCGCGCGCCCTGGGCTTCACCCGTCTGACGCTGGCTCTGTCGGGCGCGCCCGAAGCCGAGTTGAGGACGGGCTCGCTGTACGAACCCGCGGGCGAGGAGACGTACGACCTCATCGTCTCCAACCCGCCGTTCGTCATCTCGCCCGGCGCCCGGCTGACCTACCGGGACGGCGGCATGGGCGGGGACGATCTGTGCCGCACGCTCGTTCAGCAGGCGGGGGAGCACCTCAACCCCGGCGGCTACGCCCAGTTCCTGGCCAACTGGCAGCACGTCGAGGGCGAGGAGTGGCAGGACCGGCTGCGCTCCTGGGTCCCGCGCGGCTGCGACGCCTGGATCGTGCAGCGTGAGGTCCAGGACATCGCCCAGTACGCCGAGTTGTGGCTGCGTGATGCAGGGGATCACCACACCGACCCGGCGCGCTACGCGGAGCGCTACGAGGCGTGGCTCGACGAGTTCGAGGCGCGCAAGACCAAAGCGGTCGGCTTCGGCTGGATCACCCTGCGCCGCACCGACAGCGACCAGCCGTCCATCGTGACCGAGGAGTGGCCCCACCCCGTCGAGCAGCCCCTCGGCGACACCGTGCGGGCGCACTTCGAGCGCCACGACTACCTGCGCCGGCAGGACGACGCGGCGCTGCTCGCCGACCGGTTCCGCCTCGCCGGCGAGGTGGTGCAGGAGCAGGTGGGGCTGCCGGGCGCCGAGGACCCGGAGCACGTCGTGCTGCGGCAGAACCGCGGCATGCGCCGGGCCACCAAGGTCGACACGGTCGGCGCCGGCTTCGCGGGCGTCTGCGATGGTCAGCTGCCGGCCGGCCGGATCCTGGACGCGATCGCCCAGCTGATCGACGAAGACCCGGTGCTGCTGCGCGACCGCACCCCGCAGTCCATCCGGCTCCTGGTGGAGCAGGGCTTCCTGGAGCCGGTGGGGGAGTGAACCGGGCAGGGCGCGCGGTCAGGAGATGCCGGTCGTCGCGCCCGCCCGGCTGCCGCTGATCCTGCTGCCGATCACCCTGGCCACCGCGGTCGTCGGAACATACTCCATGGTGGCGACCGTGCTGTGGGGGCGACTCCTTTTCGGGGTGCCGCCGAGCTTTCCGCACCCGGTGCTCTTCCTAGGCGCTGTTCGCGGTCGGTGTGGGCGCCGCGCCGCTCGCGGTGAGGCTGCTCGCCGCATTCGAGCGCGGCAGCAGACGGCGGGCGACGCTCGATGTGATGTGACGCCGGTGCGAGGTGACGCTCAGTGCCGGTGTGACGCTCGACGCCTTTTGCCGGTGCCGTCCGTCGCCCTGCCGGGGAGCCGCGATCCGGCTGTCGGGGAGGGGATCTGGCTGAAATGGGCATGATCGGACGACCGTTCACCCGGAGTTCGCCGCGATGCGGCCCCCGCTCTGCCCGGGGGCGTCACACCGTGACGAGGATCGCGCCCATGAACGCACTGGAAGGGACCGAGGCGGGGCCGGCCGTCTTCGCGGGGACGGTGTTGGTGCTGTTCGGGGGCGCTCTGCTGCTGTGGACGGCGTCCTGCGCGCGTCGCCGCACGCCCGTCGCGCTCGGGGTACCCCCGGTGGCCTCCGCCGTGCTCGCGGCCGCCTTCGGTGTCGGATTTCTCCTGCTTGGCGTCTGGTGCTTCACCCGCATCCAGGGAACGTTCTAGACCGAAAGGGGATGAAACGCTTTTCGGAAGGCTTCGGGACGGTCCGGGCGGCAGGATCTCGGTAAGTCGGGTTACCGTTCGAGTGGCCGCTGCGGGCTTTTGCTGTTTGACACGGGGGCGGGTTGTACCGTCACACTCCGCAGCGACACGTACTGAAACGTGCTGAAACCCGAGTGCCGACCGGAGAGAAGAGCGAAGTTGTCCCCGACCAGCGAGACCGCAAAGGGCGGCCGCCGACTCGTCATCGTCGAGTCTCCTGCCAAGGCGAAGACGATCAAGGGCTACCTCGGCCCCGGTTATGTCGTCGAGGCGAGCGTCGGGCACATCCGCGACCTGCCGAACGGCGCCGCCGAGGTGCCCGAGAAGTACACCGGCGAGGTGCGCCGGCTCGGCGTGGACGTCGAACACGACTTCCAGCCGATCTACGTCGTCAACGCCGACAAGAAGGCCCAGGTCAGGAAGCTCAAGGAGCTCCTTGCCGAGTCCGACGAACTGTTCCTCGCCACCGATGAGGACCGCGAGGGCGAAGCCATCGCGTGGCACCTCCAGGAAGTCCTCAAGCCCAAGGTCCCCGTCCACCGGATGGTCTTCCACGAGATCACCAAGGACGCCATCCGGGACGCCGTCGCCAACCCGCGCGAGCTCAACCAGCGCATGGTCGACGCCCAGGAGACCCGCCGCATCCTCGACCGTCTCTACGGCTACGAGGTCTCGCCGGTCCTGTGGAAAAAGGTCATGCCGCGGCTTTCCGCCGGGCGCGTCCAGTCGGTGGCCACCCGACTCGTCGTGGAGCGGGAACGCGAGCGCATCGCGTTTCGTTCAGCGGAGTACTGGGACCTGACCGGGACGTTCTCCACCGGACGGACGGGCGACGCCTCCGACCCGTCCACGCTGGTGGCACGGCTCAACACGGTCGACGGCCGGCGCATCGCGCAGGGCCGCGACTTCGGCCCCGACGGACAACTCAAGAGTGACGTCCTGCACCTGGACGAGGCCAACGCGCGGGCCCTGGCCGCTGCCCTCGCCGACTCCTCCTTCGCCGTGCGCTCGGTGGAGTCCAAGCCCTACCGCCGCTCGCCGTACGCCCCGTTCCGTACGACGACCCTCCAGCAGGAGGCCTCGCGCAAGCTGGGCTTCGGTGCGAAGGCGACCATGCAGGTCGCCCAGAAGCTGTACGAGAACGGCTTCATCACCTATATGCGTACGGACTCCACGACGCTGTCCGACACGGCGATCAACGCCGCCCGGGCGCAGGTGACGCAGCTGTACGGCGCCGACTACCTGCCGGACAAGCCGCGCACGTACGCCGGGAAGGTCAAGAACGCGCAGGAGGCGCACGAGGCGATCCGCCCTTCGGGTGATCGTTTCCGCACCCCGGCCGAGACGGGCCTGACGGGTGACCAGTTCCGGCTCTACGAGCTCATCTGGAAGCGGACCGTCGCCTCCCAGATGAAGGACGCGGTCGGCAACTCGGTGACCGTGAAGATCGCGGGACGGGCGAGCGACGGCCGACAGGCCGAGTTCACCGCCTCCGGCAAGACGATCACCTTCCACGGCTTCATGAAGGCGTACGTCGAAGGCGCGGACGACCCCAACGCCGAGCTCGACGACCGCGAGCGGCGGCTGCCGCAGGTCGCCGAGGGCGACGCCCTGGCCTCCGAGGAGATCTCGGTGGACGGCCACGCGACCAAGCCGCCGGCCCGCTACACCGAGGCCTCCCTGGTCAAGGAGTTGGAAGAGCGCGAGATCGGGCGCCCGTCCACGTACGCCTCGATCATCGGCACGATCCTGGACCGCGGCTACGTCTTCAAGAAGGGCACGGCGCTCGTGCCGTCCTTCCTGAGCTTCGCCGTCGTCAACCTCCTGGAGAAGCACTTCGGGCGGCTCGTCGACTACGACTTCACCGCCAAGATGGAGGACGACCTCGACCGCATCGCGCGGGGCGAGGCCCAGGCGGTGCCGTGGCTGAGGCGTTTCTACTTCGGTGAGGGCGACGCGGCGACCGCCGGCGCCGCCTCCTCCGCCGGCAACGGCGACGGCGACCACCTCGGCGGCCTCAAGGAGCTCGTCACCGACCTCGGCGCCATCGACGCCCGCGAGATCTCCTCGTTCCCCGTCGGTGACGGCATCGTGCTCCGCGTCGGGCGCTACGGCCCCTATGTCGAGCGCGGCGAGAAGGACTCCGAGGGCCACCAGCGCGCCGACGTCCCCGAGGACATGGCGCCCGACGAGCTGACCGTGGAGTACGCGGAGGAACTGCTCGCCAAGCCGAGCGGCGACTTCGAGCTGGGCGCGGACCCGGTGAGCGGCAACCAGATCGTCGCCAAGGACGGGCGTTACGGCCCGTACGTCACCGAGATCCTGCCCGAGGGGACCCCGAAGACCGGCAAGAACGCGGTCAAGCCGCGCACCGCATCCCTCTTCAAGTCGATGTCCCTCGACACGGTGACCCTGGACGACGCCCTGAAGCTCATGTCGCTGCCGCGCGTGGTGGGCGTCGATGCCGAGGGCGTCGAGATCACCGCACAGAACGGGCGCTATGGGCCCTATCTGAAGAAGGGCACCGACTCGCGCTCCCTGGAGACCGAGGATCAGCTCTTCTCCATCACGCTCGAAGAGTCCCTCGCGATCTACGCGCAACCCAAGCAGCGTGGCCGCGCCGCCGCCAAGCCCCCGCTCAAGGAGCTCGGCGTCGACCCGGTCAGCGAGAAGCCGGTCGTGGTGAAGGACGGCCGCTTCGGCCCGTACGTCACCGACGGCGAGACCAACGCGACGCTGCGCACCGACGACAGCGTCGAGGAGATCACGCCCGAGCGGGGCTTCGAGTTGCTCGCCGAGAAGCGGGCCAAGGGTCCCGCCAAGAAGACGGCGAAGAAGGCACCCGCCAAGAAGGCCGCCACCGCCAAGAAGGCACCGGCCAAGAAGACGGCGGCCGCCAAGAAGACGACCGCGTCCAAGACGACGGCGGCGAAGAAGGCACCCGCCAAGAAGGCCGTCGCCAAGAAGGCCGCGCCTTCGGAGTAGGCCGGCGCTGTTGACGGGGGGCCGGGGCACACGCCCCGGCCCCCCGTTCCGCGTCGGGCGCCGGTGGAGCCGGGCCGGAGGTATCCGCCCATATGTTCGGGCACCCCCGCCGGGACCACGGCGCTCCGGATAGGCTGGGCGGATGACGCGAGGAGCCGAGCATCACCCAAGCTCTGAAGGATCAGGGGGGACCCCCACGGTTGTGAGCCCCATCTCCGAAGCCCTGGCAGCAGATTCACGCGAACGTGCGGTACGCGCCCTCTTGCGCATCCCCACGTTGCGACGGCTGTGGAGCGCGCAGCTTGTCAGCGGGATCGGCGACGTACTCGCCGTCCTTGTCACCCTGCTGCTGGCATTGCAGGCCGCGCTGGCCCAGCAGTCCTTCGGGGGTGGTTACCGGGGGGCGGCGTTCGCCGTCGCGGCGGTCCTCGGAGCCCGGGCGCTCGCGACGGTGCTCTTCGGTGCCGTGCTGCTCGGCCCGGTCTCCGCGCTCACCGCGCCGAGCGGGCCGCTCGACCGGCGCTGGACCATGGTCGGCGCCGACGGCGTACGCGCCGCGCTCCTGATCGTGGCCCCGCTGTGGATCGACTGGACGCCGTCCCACGCCCTGCTCCTCGTCCTCATCACCGCCTTCCTCGCCGGCGTCGCCGAACGGTTCTGGACGGTCGCCAAGGAGAGCGCGGCGCCCGCGCTGCTGCCCGCGCCGCCCCTGGAGGGCGCCGCCGTCCGGCCGCTCCCCGACCACCTGGGCGCACTGCGCCGCCTGTCGCTGCGTACGACGTTCGTGGCGATCCCCCTCGGCGCCGCCGCCCTGCTCGTCGCTGCCCTCGTCAGCAATCTGCTCGGCACCGGCATCGACTGGTTCAAGCTGCACCAGGCCGCGCTCGGCTCCTACCTCGCCGCCGGCCTGTTCGCCGCGTCGATCTCCGTGGTAGCCCTGCTCGAACTCCCCGACACCCAGACGCCGCGCGCCCGTTCACCCCTGGAGGGGTTGCGCAGGCCCAGCACCGGCAACGGCCCCGACAAGGGCCGCACCGGCGCCATCCCGCTCCTGGTGCTCGCCTGTGCATCGGTCGCCGGCGCCATCGCCGCGGCCGCGTCCGTCGCCGTGCTGCACGCCGTCGACCTGGGCGGCGGCCCCGCCGCGTTCGCGCTCCTGGTCCTCGCCCTGACCGGCGGCACGGTGCTCGGGATCCGTGGCGCCGCCAAGATCCTCCCGGTGCTGTCGCGGCGCCGGCTGCTGTCGTTCGCCATCACCGTCACGGGCGTCGCCCTGCTCGCCATAGGTCTCGTGCCCGACCTCGCGACGGTGCTCTTCATCGCGCTGGTCGCGGGCATCGCCGCCGGCGTCGCGGCCAACACCGGGCACGTACTGATCGACCAGGAGACCGAGGAGTACCGCAGGGTCCGCACCGGCGAGCACCTCCAGGCGGTCGTACGGGTCTCCATCGGGCTCGGCGCCATCGTCGCGCCGCTGCTCGCCGCGGCCATCGGCAGCCACCGCGTCGAGTCGGGCTCGTTCGTCTTCGCACACGGCGGCGCCGGGTTCACGCTGATGCTGGTCGGCGCGCTGCTGCTGCCACTGGCCGCGGTGGTGCTCGCCAAGGCCGACGACCGCCAGGGCGTCCCGCTGCGACGCGACCTGGCCGACGCCGTACGCGGCGCAGACCCCGCGCAACTGCCGGCCACCTCCGGATTCTTCATCGCCCTCGAAGGCGGCGACGGGGCCGGCAAGTCCACGCAGGCCGAGGCGCTCGCCGAGTGGATCCGCGCCAAGGGCCACGAGGTCGTCGTCACCCGCGAGCCCGGCGCGACACCCGTGGGCAAGCGGCTGCGGTCGATCCTGCTCGACGTGTCGTCGGCCGGCCTCTCCAACCGCGCCGAGGCGCTCCTGTACGCGGCCGACCGCGCCGAACACGTCGACTCGCTGGTACGCCCCGCCCTGGAACGCGGCGCCATCGTCATCTCGGACCGCTACATCGACTCGTCCGTCGCCTACCAAGGGGCCGGCCGTGATCTGTCCCCGACCGAAATTGCCCGGATCAACCGGTGGGCAACTGGCGGACTCGTACCGCATCTGACCGTTCTGCTCGATGTTTCGCCCGAAACGGCCCGCGAGCGGTTCACGGAGGCGCCGGACCGTCTCGAGTCGGAGCCGCCGGAGTTCCACGGCCGGGTCAGGTCCGGGTTCCTCACCCTCGCCGCCGCCGACCCCTCCCGCTATCTGGTGGTCGACGCCGGGCAGGAGCCGGAGGCCGTCTCCACGGTCGTCCGCCATCGGCTCGACCAGATGCTGCCGCTCTCCGAGGCCGAGATCAGGGCCCAGGAGGAAGCGCGCGAGAAGGCAGAAGAAGAGGCCAGGAAGCGCGCCGAGGAAGAAGCCGCGCGCAAGGCCGAGGAAGAGCGTCTGGAGCGCGAGCGCCAGGCACAGCTCGCCAAGTTGCGCGCCGAGGAAGAGGAACGCAAGCGGCGCGAGCTGGAGGAGGCGCGCCGCCGTGAGGAGGAGCGCAAGGCGGAGGAGGCCCGGCAGCGGGCCGAGGAGGCCAGGCGCCTCGCCGAGGAGGAGCGGGTCAGGCGCGAGGCCGAGGAGAAGGCGCGCGCCGTCGAGCAGGAACGCCTGCGCAAGCAGGCCGAGGAGGAGGCCCGGCTGCGCGCCGAGGCGGAGGCCCGCCGCCTGGAGAAGCAGCGCAAGGCGGAGGAGGCGCTGCTGCGCGCGGAGGAGGCCCGCCGTTTGGCGGAGGCCGCCGCAGCGGCGGCAGCGGCGACCGCGGCCAGGGCGGCGGAGACCGGGGCGGGCGCGGCCGCGCCGACCCGCTCGACGGGCCCGTCCGGCGCTGCCCGGCCCGCCAAGGGCGCTACGCAGCCGGGTGGTTCCGCTCCTTCCGGCGCACCCGGTGGGTCTCCCGCTTCCGGAGCTTCCGGTACGTCTCACTCCGGTACGTCTCACTCCGGTACGTCCGATTCCGCTCGTTCGGCCGGGCCGGGTTCGGCGGACGAGTCGGCATCGGAGGTCACCGTGACGACCCCGATCGTCAGCCCGAACGAGGTGACCCAGGCGGTTCCGGTCGGTGAACCCAACGAGATCACGCAGCCCGTGCCGGTCGCCGAGCCGGAGAAGCGGGGCGCGAAGGGGGCCAGGGGCGTGGCCGGTGCCGCGGCCGGTCGCGGCACGGACGCCGAGGAGACGACGGTCCTCCCGGCGGTGTCCGCCGACGAGACGGCCGTGCTGCCCGCGGTGACCGGGCCGCCGTCCACACCGTCCTCGCCGCACTCGCCGTCCGGCGAGGAGACGGCCGTGCTGCCACGGGTGCGCGGCGCCGATCCGGCGGACCGGGTGCCGCGCGGCCTGTTCCGTGACGAGCACGATGCGGGCCGCCGGGACGGCGAGGCCCACCGGGACGTTGGGGGCGACGGAGGCAACGAGCGCACGCGCGAGCTGCCCCAGATCGACCCGGCTACGGGCCAGGAGCGGCCGCGCCGGCGCTCGGATTGGGCCGAGGAGACTCCGCTCGATGATCTGCCGACGCTCGCGGACGAACTGCTCGGCCCGCACGACGGCGACGAGGACGACGACGGGCGGCGCGGCCGCCGCCGCTGAGCGGACCGCCCGCGGCCCATGCCAGGCCCGGCATGGGCCCTGCGGTGAGGCAGTCCACACCCCGAACATTCGTGCTGGCACGCAGAGCGATCTGCGTGCCGGCACGATCGCGTAGGGGGCCGGGATTTCCTACCGTTGTCAGTGCCGCGCAGGGCAGGACGACGACGGGCGGCGGCTGCGGCCGACCGCGGACCGCCGGCCACCGACCGCCGTGGCCGATCGCCGACTGTCGTCCGGTGCCGGCCGTGGACGATCGCCGACCGACCGCCATGGCGACCACCGACCGCCATGGCGACCACCGACCGCCATGGCGACCACCGACCGCCATGGCGACCACCGACGGTCGTGGCGCCCACTGACGGTGGTGGACGACCATCATCGACCGCGATCGACCGCCATCGACCGTCGTGGACCGCAACAACCATCGGCGGGATCACCTCCCTGACCTGCGGGGTCTGTGTTCTGGCATCCGCTGTCAGTGGGGTGCCGCACAATGAACGCAGCAGCGACCGGAGGAACGGAGGGGCAGCAGATGACCGTGTGGGACGACCTGGTGGGTCAGGAGCGAGTACAGGAGCAGCTGGGTGCCGCCGCCCGGGATGCCGATGTGCTCGTCACCGCCGAGCGTTCCGGGCAGCCGCGCCCCGAGGCGTCCAAGATGACCCACGCCTGGCTGTTCACCGGTCCGCCCGGCTCCGGCTGCCCGACCGCGGCCCGTGCCTTCGCGGCCGCGTTGCAGTGTGTCAGCCCGGACCGCGCGCTGGGTGCCATTCCGGGCTGCGGCTTCTGCGACGGGTGCCATACGGCGCTGATCGCCACCCATGCCGATGTCACGGTCGTCACCACCGAGGGCCTCACCATCGGCGTCAAGCAGACCCGTGAGCTGGTGCGGGGTGCTCAGATGTCGCCGTCGGGCGGCCGCTGGCAGGTGATCATCGTCGAGGACGCTGACCGGTTCACCGAGCAGGCGGCCAACGCGGTGCTCAAGGCCGTGGAGGAGCCCGCGCCGCGCACCGTCTGGCTGCTCTGCGCCCCCTCCCTGGAGGACGTGCTGCCCACCATCAAGTCCCGCTGCCGCCATCTCACCCTGCGTACGCCACCGGTCGAGGCGGTGGCCGACGTACTGATCCGGCGCGACGGCATCGAGCCCGAGGCCGCGTACGCGGCGGCCCGCGCCACCCAGGGCCACATCGGCCGGGCCCGCCGCCTGGCCACGGACGCGTCGGCCCGGGCCCGGCGGGCCGCCGTCCTGAAGGTGCCGCTGCGCGTCGACGACGTGGGGGGCTGCCTCAAGGCGGCGCAGGAGTTGGTCGACACCGCGGCCGAGGACGCCAAGCAGATGGCCGAGGAGGTCGACGTCAAGGAGACGGAGGATCTCAAGGCGGCGATGGGCCAGGTCGCGGGCGGGCGCATGCCGCGCGGCACGGCCGGGGTGATGAAGGAGCTGGAGGACAAGCAGAAGCGTCGCAAGACCCGCACCCAGCGCGACAGCCTGGACCTCGCGCTCACCGAGCTGACCGGCTTCTACCGCGACGTCCTCGCTCAGCAGCTCGGCACGAGGGTGGCCATCGCCAACGAGGACGTACGCGACGCGGTGGACCGGATAGCCCGAGCCTCCCGCCCCGAAGCCACCCTGCGCCGCATCGAGTCCATCCTGGCGTGCCGCGACGCACTGGACCGCAACGTGGCCCCGCTCCTGGCGATGGAGGCGATGACGCTCTCGCTGAGAGCGGGCTGAGAGCGGGCTGAGAGCGGGCTGAGTCGGCCGAGCGAGCGGGCCGTGGCCCGGGTTGACGGGATCACCCGTACGAGCCGCGCCGCTGCGCACCCGCATCGCATCCCGTCACAAGACGGCTACGCTCCGGAGATGGACTCCAGGCGCCTGCTCCGTACTTCAGCCATCGCCGTCGCGACCACCGGCCTGCTCATCTCCGGCTGCTCGTCGGGCAGTTCGTCCACCTCCGCGACGGCCGCCGCGCACACCGCGGCGGACGGGAACCCGGCCGGCGCGCCGAGCGCCGAAGAGCTCGCCCCGTACTCCTCGCAGAAGCTGAGCTGGCGGGCGTGCGGAGTCGGGAAGTTCGAGTGCGCCACGATGAAGGCGCCGCTCGACTACGCGAAACCCGCCGGCGCCTCCATCAACCTGGCGGTGGCCCGGGTCAAGGCGACGGGACCGGGCAAGCGGATCGGATCGCTGCTGGTCAACCCGGGCGGGCCGGGCGGCTCGGCGGTCGGCTACCTCCAGGCGTACGCGGGCATCGGCTACCCCGCGCCGGTACGAGCGCGCTACGACATGGTGGCCGTCGACCCGCGCGGGGTGGCCCGCAGCGAGCCCGTCGAATGCCTCACGGGCCGGCAGATGGACGCGTACACGGAGGTCGACCAGACCCCCGACGACGCGGCTGAACAGACGGCTCTGACCAAGGCGTTCAAGGAGTTCGCCGCCGGTTGCGAGGCCAAGTCGGGCAAGGTTCTGCCCCATGTGTCCACGGTCGAGGCGGCCCGCGACATGGACCTGCTGCGGCAGGTGCTCGGCGACGAGAAGCTGCACTACGTCGGTGCCTCGTACGGCACGTTCCTCGGTGCGACCTATGCCGAGCTGTACCCCGCCCGCACCGGCCGGCTCGTCCTGGACGGCGCGATGGACCCCTCCCTCTCCGCCCTGGACATGAACCGGGACCAGACCGCGGGCTTCGAGACGGCCTTCAAATCCTTCGCGACGAACTGCGCCAAGCAGAAGGACTGCCCGCTGGGCACCGGGTCGGTCGAGGATGCGTCGGACCGGCTCCGCGCCTTCTTCAAGGCCGTCGACGCCAAGCCGATCCCCACCGGCCAGAGCCGCAAGCTGGGTGAGGCCCTCGCCACGACCGGGGTGATCGCCGCGATGTACGACGAGGCGGCGTGGCCGGAACTGCGCACGGCCCTGGCCCGCGCCATGAAGGGCGACGGGGCGGGGCTGCTCACGCTGGCGGACTCGTACTACGAGCGCGACGCGAGCGGGAAGTACGCGAACCTGATGTTCGCCAACGCCGCCGTGAACTGCCTGGACTCGCCGCCGTCCTTCTCCGGCCCCGCCGAGGTGACCGCGGCCCTGCCTTCCTTCGAACAGGCGTCCCCGGTCTTCGGCGACGGCTTCGCCTGGTCGAGCCTTAACTGCGCGTACTGGCCGGTCAAGTCCACCGGCACCCCGCACCGCATCGAGGCCAGGGGCGCCGCCCCGATCCTCGTCGTCGGCACCACCCGCGACCCCGCGACCCCGTACAAGTGGGCCCAGTCCCTCGCCGACCAGCTCTCCTCCGGCACCCTCCTCACCTACGAGGGCGACGGCCACACGGCATACGGCCGCGGCAGCGACTGCATCGACACCGCGATCAACACCTACCTCCTCGACGGCACCCCGCCGACCAAGGGAAAGCGCTGCTCATAACCCCCGCAGCCCCGACCGGGGCCGGCCCGGGACCTGGTCGGGAGCACTCCAGAAACTGTGTAGACTTGGCGACGCTGCTGCCGCACCATGGTGCGCAGAGCGGTGCCGCCTTAGCTCAGTTGGCCAGAGCAACGCACTCGTAATGCGTAGGTCTCGGGTTCGAATCCCGAAGGCGGCTCTGTGGAAGCCCCAGGACTCACTCGCCGTGACCTGGGGCTTTTGCTTTTGCTGGATACGTCGGCGGTGCCGCGCACGGGCGGGCGGCGGTCACCCGTCCCCGTATCCGTCCCCAGCCCCCGTCCCAGTTCCCGCCGCAGTCAGGGCTCGGGCGCGGTTTCCGCGCCGACAGGGACGCTCTCCTTCGCGGCGCGCACGGCCTCCGGCCGCGTCCCGCCCGCAGGAACGCCCTCACGGTCAACATCACCCAGGGCCGTACCGAGTTCCGTGTGGTCGGCACCGTCGACGGGCCGGGCTACTACTTCACCGACGGCTTCGCCGCGCGGCAGCAGCCGGGCGTCGGGGCCCTCGCACTCCTCACCGACCAGGGCACGTCCGCCGACGCCATCAAGGCGCGGGCCGTCCGCGCCGTGGGCGACCAGGGCACAGTGGTCTCCGGCGCGGCCCGCGCCGCACTCCAGCCGGCATACGTGGAGCACAAGCGGTTCCTCGGCACCCAGCTCATCGGAGCCATGGCCATGCTCGGCCTGTTCACCACCGTGTTCGTGGTCGCGTCCATGCTGGTCCTGGCGACCGTGCTGCGGCGCCGGGAGATCGGCCTGCTGCGCATGATCGGTGCCTCTCCGCGCCAGGTACGCCGGATGATCCTGGGCGAGGCGGCCCTCATCGGTCTGCTGGGCGCGTCGGCCGGCTGCGTGGCCGGCGTCGCCGCCGCTCCGCTGCTCCGCACCATCCTGCAGCGCCTCGACGTGACACCGCCCGAACTCTCCGTAAAGGTGACGATGTGGCCGCTGCTCACGGCGGCCGCGATCGGAGTCGGCGTCAGCGTCAGCGTCCTGGGGGCCTAGTCGGCCGGCCGGACGGCCGCACGGGTCGCGCCGATCGAGGCGCTGCTGGACAGCCGGGCGAACAGCGCAACGATGAGCCGCCCCCGCTGGATCGGCGCACTGACCGTACTCGGCCTCGGCGTGGTGCTCGCGATCGGGCCGCCACGGCCGGCGCCGGCACCCGGGTCACCCTGGCGCTCTTCGCCACCATGGTGCTCATCGTGGCGGCAGCACTGCTCGCCCCGGTGCTCGTCGGCCCCGTCGGACGGGCGCTCACCACGCCCTTCACGAGGCTCCGTTCCGCCACCGCGCTTCTGGTACGGGCGGGGCGGAACTGAGCGCCAACTCCCGCCGGGCGGCGTCCCTCGCGGCCCCGGTGATCGCGGCGGTCGGATTCGCAGTCCTGCTCAGCGGCATGGTCGACACGATGCGCGTGGCGTACCCGGCGGGCGACGCGCTCCAGCTCACGGGACAGGTCGTCGTGACGCCCCGGACAAGACCCCGGGCAACACTGACGAGGTGGTCGCCGCCAACCCGGTGGGCAAGGCCGCACTGCCGATCCGGGCCTTCGTCCGCGACAAGGACGGCACGCTCACCTTCATCGACGCGCTCGGCTCACGCGACGTCCGCTGGAACACGCCGGGCCAGGCGGTGCTCGGCGAGAAGACGGCGGACTTCCTCGGGGTGACGGCGGGCGACGAGTACGCGGTGCGGTTCGCCGACGGCGCCACGGCGAAGGTGCGCATCGCCCGTGTCCTGCCGGGCGAACCCCGCCCGAGGCGACTTCGTGCTGCCCCGTCAACTGGTACGCGAGCACGACCCGGCGGCACTCACCGACGACATCTTCGTCCCGGCGGAATCGAAGCCCGCCTCCGTCGTGTCCGGCACGGCAGTGCACGACGCGGTGCGGTTCGCACTCGACGACTACGCCACCGACGCGAAGCTGACCGAAAGCCTGGCCGTCATGCTGATCGTCATCACCGTCGGCTACAGCGGGATCGCCGTCGCCAACAGCATGGCCATGACCGCGCACGGCCGGCGCCGCGACTTCGCCGTGATGAAGTCGGCCGGCGGCACGGTACGCCAGCTCCTGATGGTCTCCGTCGCCGAGACGTTCCTCGTCGTCACCGTGTACGCGGCCCTGGGCATCCTGGTGACCCTGGCCCCGCTGACCGCCATGGCGTCCGGCCTGTCCCAGACGACCTCCGCGCAGGTCGGGCTACACCTGAACCCGCCCACCCTCGCCGCCGTGACCCTCGGCTCCCTGACACTGGCGACCACCGCGACCGTGGCCGTCACCTGGCGGACCATGCGGCGCGAGGGGGCGTAGGGGGGGCAGGGGGGCAGGGGGTAGGCGGTCCTAGCTGTACTGGCCGGCGGAGGCGGTGTGCCGGCGGCGGAGACGACGTGGCCCGCGGTTCCGGGCGGGAGCCGGAGGCCCGCCCAGGCGAGGCTGCCGCCCGTCGTTCGCCCCCGTTTACGGTCGGCAGTGGCCAACCAGCGGCATACCGATGGCCATCCGGTGGCCGGCTACCCGGCGCCCCCGTGCTTCTTGGTGACGTGGGCTTGCCACGCCCAGCGGGCGGTGGCACCGACGAGAAGCGCGAGGAGGACCGCTCCCCAGTCGACGACGTGGGGGAGGCCCGGGAAGAACGCGAAGAATGCCAAGGTCGCCGCGGCGCCGACGGCGAAGGCAAGGATGCCGGCACGGCGGCGCTTGCCCTCCCAGGCGGGGTCGCGCGGGGTGGGATCGCTGGTCATGTGCGGCTCACTTGGTGATGTGGTGACACTGGACAACCCGCCGTGCGCCGTTGACATTGAGGTGGGCGCACGCCTTGCCGTAGTGGGGGAGCTTCTGCGGGCCGTTGTTCCTCATCGGGTCGACCTTGCACTCGTAGTGAGTTCTGCCGCGCGAGGTGCGGTACGTCCTGTTGTTGGTGTCCGCGTAGCTGAAGTCGATGCGCCAGTTGCAGAAACCGGCATTGAGGGCGCCGACGAATCCGCAGTCCACGCCCGCGTTCTGGTAAGTGATGCTTCTGCCGCCACCGCGGATGATGTGGGTGAACATGCAGCCCGTCGGAATCTTCATGGTGACCCCTCCGACCCCGTAGTCGAAGGACGCTACGGGCGCGGTGCCGACGGCGCCGGCGTATGCCGGCGAAGGGGGTAAGACGCGAGTGCGGCGGCTGTGGCGAGGGTGGCGACGGTTCGGGCCTGGAAATGGTTGCCCACGGGAATTCCCTCCGACGTAGTGATTCTCAGGGCCGGGGAACTCCGAGCCGCTCCGAGGTTCTGCGCCGAAGAGCTGATCACCGCGATGAGTGATCAACGGATTGAGGGGCTGACCAGCCGTGACTGTCCGTCCGGGTGACACCCCATCAAGGAGACCTCGCTGTACGTTCCGTACCCGAGGGGAACCACACGGAGGATGCGGGTGGTGGCGAGTGCGACACCGCGTATCTGCTGTACGTGCCGGCGTGGACCGCGCAGTGCTGGAAGCACGGGCCGTTCCGCAGTCGGCCCGGTGCGGGGCGCGGCGCGGCGCGGCGACCGCAGTAACTCAGAAGGTTCTCGCCGGGCCCGCCGGGGAGGTCCCGGCAGGGAGAGGTAACTGGGGCGCTTGGTGCGGGAGTTCGGATGGACGCCGGTGGCGGCAATGGCGCCGGCGCCGGCGCCATTGCCGGCCCAAGCCAACCGCCCGCAGATCGAGTCAGTTCGACGGGGGCGAACCCCTCTCGTCGGCCTTGATGTCGAAGTTGACCTGATCATCCGCGACCGACGTCACCTTCACCGTCACGCCCAAGGTGCTTCCGTCGTCCGCCGTGAGGGTGCAGCGCGAGGTGGTACCGACCTTGCCCACAAGGTCCTCGGGGCAGGTGACATGGGGCTTCGGCTGCCCCGTCGTGGCGGCCAGCTTCTCCGCGACAGTGTCGGCGACCTTCGCCGCGGACAGCTTCGGCGTGGACCTGCCTACCTCGACAGAGGCCGAGCAGCCCAGAAGCAGCGTGCCTGCCGCGACGGCGGTGACGGCGGCGAGGAACGATATGCCTGTGGGCATACGGGTTGTGAGCATCGAGAACTCCTGGTCGGCGGCCCGGCGCAAGGCAAGCCAAAGCAAGCCAAGCAGGGCAAGCGGGCGGTCGGCATGACCGGAGGAGCGTACCGTCGCGGTGCCGAGCGCCACCGGGTCACCGGCACCACCGGGCCGCCAGGGCCACGGGCGCCCAGAGCCACCAGGGTCACTGGTCCGCCGGCGCCACCGGTTCTACCGGGCCGCCAGGGCCTCGGGCCACCAGGGCGTCGGGCCACCAGGCCCACTGGCCCTACCAGGGTCACCGGCCCCCCGGCGCCGCCAGCGCCCCGGCGCCACCAGACCCACCGGCCCGCCACCGTACGTCCCTCACCGCACCCCCCTGATCCGCCCCACCAACACCGACCCGCCCACCCCGATCGCCCCCGCCAGCGCGTACAGCGTTCCGTAGCCGCCCAGGTGGGTCACGATCGGGGCCGCGATCGCCGGGGCCAGGACCTGGGGCAGGGCGTTGGCTATGTTGATGACGCCCAGGTCCCGGCCGCGGTCGGCGGCGCTCGGCAGGACGTCGGTGAGGAGGGCGAAGTCGACGGCGGTGTACACGCCGTATCCGACGCCGAGCACCAGGGACGCCACCACCGCTCCGGTCCATGTCTGCCATACCGCGAGCAGCAGCGTCGCCGCCGCGATGACGAGCCCGGACCAGACCACGAACACCTTGCGCCGGCCCGTACGGTCCGACCAGATGCCGCCGATCACCACCGTACCGAGCAGCGTGACCGCGTCGAGCGCCGTCAGGATGAGCACCCCGGTGCCCGCGTCGCCCGCGTAGTGCACCGCGTCCGACAGGTAGTACAGCAGGTACATCGTGCTGATCGAGTACGACAGGTTCATCAGGAAGCGGGTCAGCCACGCCCACCCGAAGTCCGGGAAGCGGCGCGGATCGATCCAGAAGCCCCGCACGAACTGCACGAACTCCCGCCAATGGAAAGGAACGTGAGCCCCCGGCAGCACCACGGCATCCCTGCGCATCAGTACGTACGGGACGATCGCCAGGAGCGAGAAGGCCGCGCACGCCGCATAGCCCGCCGCGATGCCGCCCGCCACCGTCGCCAGCGCCGTACCCACCAGAATGCCGACCACCTGGGACACGCCGAGCCAACCGCCCACCAGCCCGCGGCGGCGATGCGGCACCTGGTCCGGCACGGCGGCCGTCAACGCGGCGAACGACGCGTTCAGGGCCAGCTGCACCAGGCACCAGCCCGCCGCCATCACCGCGACGTTCGGCGCCCACGCCAGGACCAGCAATCCGGCCACCCCGCCCGCTCCGCCCGCCACGACCCACGGGATCCGGCGTCCCACCCGCGCCGTCGTACGGTCGGACAGCGCGCCGAACACCGGGTTCGCCACCATGGAGACCGCCGCGCCAACTCCCGTGACCAGAGCGAGCGTTGAGGCCTTGTGGTCGGGCGCGAAGTGCTCTGCCTGGCGGGCCAGGAGCAGTTGCAGCGGGCCGAACCAGCCGACCCACACCCCGAGGTTGGCCAGCGCGAGTGCCCCCACCCAGCGCCCGCCCGGCTCCCTCTGCGAGCCCGGGCCCAATTCCGAACCCTCCGCGCCCACCACACCCTCCGCGCCCACCACACCCTGCGTGCCCTTCGTACCCTCCGCCGGTGCGTCCAGGACCCCTGTCTCAGACTCCGCACTCACCGCGCGCCCCGGTGGACAGTCCCGGGCACCGCTCTCACCGAGCCTCCCCGTGGACAGTCCCGCGCTCCGCACTCACCGAGCCTCCCCGTCCGGGCCCGTACGGCTGTCCCGGGAGCCCGTACGGCTGTGCCGGATGACATCCCGGTACCACGCGTACGAATCCTTCGGCGTGCGCGCCAGGGTGTCGTAATCGACGTGGACCAGGCCGAAGCGCTGCCGATACCCCTCCGCCCACTCGAAGTTGTCCAGGATCGACCAGATGAAGTAGCCGCGCACGTCGACCCCGTCCGCCATCGCCCGGTGCAGGGCGCGCAGATGGCCGTCGTGGTACGCGATCCGACGGGCGTCGGCCACCCGGCCCCCGGCCGCCGGGTCGGGCCCCTCCCCGTACGAGCAGCCGTTCTCGGTGATCATCAGCGGGGGAAGCGCATCGCCGTACCGGTCGCGGAAGGCGACGAGCAACTCGTGCAGCCCCTCCGGCACCACGGGCCAGCCGAAATCCGTCCGCTCACGGCCCTCGATCTCGTACAGACCGAACGGCAGATCCGGCGGAAGCGCGATCCCGGCGAGGCTGGTGACGGCGTCCGGCCTCGGAGCGCCCACCAGCGCCGGGTTGTAGTAGTTGATCCCGTACCAGTCGAGAGGCGCGGCGATCACCTTCAGATCCTCGGCCACGGGGCCCGGCATCAGCGACGCCAAGCCCTCGTCCGGGTAGGCGCCGGTGAGGATCGGGTCGGCGAAGAGGCGGTTCATGAGCATGTCGTACAGCTCGGCCGCGCCCCGGTCCTCGTCCGTGTCGCCGGCCGTCCACACCGGGCTGTGCGACGAGGCGATCCCGATCTCCCGCGCACCGGCCGCCCGCAGCGCTTCAACTGCCCTGCCGTGCGCGAGGAGTTGGTGGTGCGCGGCGGGCAGCGCCTCGAAGACGAGACGCTTGCCGGGGGCGTGCTCGCCGAGCCCGTACCCGAGGAGGGTGACCTCGGCCGGCTCGTTGAGGGTGATCCAGCGCGGCACCCGGTCGGCGAGCCGCTCCGCGACGACCGAGGCGTACGCGGCGAACCGTTCGGCCGTGTCCCGCTCCAGCCAGCCGCCGCGCTCCTCGACGGCGAGCGGAGTGTCCCAGTGGAACAGGGTGGGTACGGGGGCGATCCCGGCGGCACACACCTCGTCGACGAGGCGATCGTAGAAGTCGAGCCCCCGTTGGTTGACGGGGCCCGCGCCCGTCGGCTGCACGCGCGACCAGGAGAGGGAGAACCGGTAGGCGCCGACGCCGAGCCGGGCCATCAGCGCGACGTCCTCGCGGTAGCGGTGGTAGTGGTCGGTGGCCACGTCCGCGTGCGAACCGTCCTTGATGCGGCCCGCCTCCCTGGTGAAGGCGTCCCACACCGAAGGCCCCCGCCCGTCGGCGTCCACGGCCCCCTCGATCTGAAACGCGGAGGCGGACACGCCCCACAGGAAACCGGGCGGGAAGGCGGGCAGCGGCGGCAGGGACGGCTGAGGAGGTATGGGCGGCTGCGTGGGCGGCGTCATGGGGGAACTTTTGGGCCCGGTGATGGGCCCTGTCAATGGAAAGTGAACAACTTTCATGTTCGCGGGGCGGGGCGGTCACGGCAACCGTCCGTACGGTAACTCGCGTGTAGGGAGTGTCCGATGGCCGATGGCCGGCGACCGGCGACCCGCGACCGATGTCCGATATCGGATATCGGATGTCAGATGGTGTCCGCCCACTCCCGAGGAGTACGACCGTGCAGAAGCCCACCGCCACCCGCTACCTCTACCTCGCCCGGCACGGCGACGCCGGCCACGAAGGGCCCGTGCTGACCGAGGCGGGGCGGCGCCAGGCCGGGCTGCTCGGGCGGCGGCTCGCCGGGGCGCCGCTGGCCGCCGTGCACTACGGCCCGCTGGGCCGGGCCGCCGAGACCGCACGGCTGATCGCCGCCGAGCTGGACGGGGTGGCCCCGGCGGAGGCCGCCTGGGCGGGAGACTACGTACCGTACTGGCCGCAGCGGGCCGAACTCCCGCCCGCCCACGCCGACGGCATCCTGGGATTCCTCGGCGATCCCGAGCCGGGGGAGCGGGAGTTGGGGGACGCGCTCCTCAAGGAGGCGGTGGCCCGGTGCACCGGGCCCGTGGAGGGGACCGAGCCGCGCCACGAGCTCGTCGTCACCCACACGTTCCTCATCGGCTGGCTGGTGCGTGCCGCGCTCGACGCACCCGGCTGGCGCTGGGCCGGGCTCAACCACGGCAACGCCGCCCTCACCGTCATCCGGTACGCCCCCGGCCGGCCCGCCTCCGTCCTGCTCTACAACGACATGGCCCATCTGCCCGCCGCGCTGAAGTGGACCGGATACCCCGAGCAGTTCACGGCCGAGTTCGGGCAGTTCGCGGTGTGAGCGGGCACCCGGGGCGGGGCGGGGTGGGAGCTCCTTCTCGCCACCGAGCAGTGCGCGTTGAGGGCCGTCCCGCTGAGGGGACCACAGGGCCTACGGCGCTGAGGGGACCTCACTCACCACCAAGAACGGAATCGCGCTTTGCATACCAGCGAAGCGAATCACGAATTCCCTCTTCGATGGTGAACTCGGCCTTCCAGTCGAGCAGTTCCTCGGCGAGGGTACTGGCCGTGAAGGCCCCGACTGCATCCCCGGGGCGACGTCCCGTTTCCCTGACCGGAAGCTTCTCCTCGGTCACTGACTCGAATGCCGTAACGAGCTCACGCACCGTGGTGCCCTGGCCGGTACCCAGGTTGATCACGCGGTACGAAGTGTCGCGGGTGACATCGTCAAAATGCACCAATGCCTTGATGTGGGCCTGTGCAAGGTCCCACACGTGGATGTAATCGCGGATCCCGGAGCCGTCACGCGTAGGCCAATCAGTACCGGTGATGGTGAACGATTCGCCAGCGTGATGGACATCGATCATCTTGCCCAGCGCATGAGTGGGCCGACGGATCTGAAGCCCAGTGCGCAGCTGCGGGTCAGCGCCGATCGGGTTGAAGTAACGCAACGAGGTGACCCGCAGCATGTCCGCGGCCGCGATGTCCTGAAGGATCGTTTCGAAGACGGCCTTCGTACGGGCGTAAGGACTGCTGATCTCCAGAGGCGAGTTCTCGTCCACGGAGAATGTCGCCGGGTCCGACTTGTAGATGGAAGCGGAAGAACTGAACAGGAACTTACGGCAGCCGCTACGGATGACGTGCTCAACGAACTGGATACCCTTGGCTACGTTCGCTTGGTAGTAGTTGAGGGGATCCGAGACCGAGTCGGGCACCACGATAAGCGCGGCACAGTCGATTACCGCGTCGATGTCTGGATGGTCGGAGAAGATTCGATCGACAATCTGGCCATCGCTGATGTCACCCTCGTAAAAGACTCGACCCTCAACGAACTCACTACGACCAGTGACGAGGTTGTCCAGGATGACCGGTTGAATCTCATGGTCGAGACAGGCCGAGGCGATAGTACTGCCGATGAAACCGGCGCCACCCGCAATAAGAATCTTCATGGTTCCTCCCCTTGTCTTTGCTTGCCTTGGCGCCCTCAACGAGAGCCGGCCGGCGCTCATGCGCTTCGGCACGCAGGTCACCCTAAGGGTTCTCCCAGGGGGCCCCTGGGGTGGTGGTTGGTGCTGATTGGGCGCTGAGGAGGTCCGCGGCTATGGACGGCTATGGACGGCTATGGACGCGGGGGCGGAGGTTCGGCCCGGGTGGTGACGCGTGCCCGGGGTGGTTCGGCTCGGGTGGGTGTGGCGTGGTTGAGCGGTAGGGCGCGGGGTGGCCGGCGGCCGGGGCGGTTCAGCTGCGGGGGTGGCCGGCGGCCGGGGCGGTTCAGCAGCGGGGGTGGTGGGCGGCCGGGGCTACTTCGCGTCCGAGTAGCGTTCCACGATCGCCGTCGTGAAGGGGAACCGCACCGGTGTGTCCCCGAAGGTGATCCGCCCGGCCAGCTCGCCGGCCTCGCGGATCGCCTTCGCCACGGTGTCGGCCTCGTCGGCGGGACAGTGCACGATCACCTCGTCGTGCTGGAAGAAGACCAGCTCGGCCCGGAGCCCGGCCGCGGTGATCGCCTGGCGCAGTGCGGCGAGCAGGAGCAGCGCCCAGTCGGCGGCGCTGCCCTGCACCACGAAGTTGCGCGTGAAGCGGCCCCGCGCCCGGGCGTCGCGCGAGGCGTAGCCATACGTGAACTCGCCGCCCGCCGCGCCGGGTTGGGGCTCGGTGTCCTGGGGGATGCCCGCCTCGTCGGCCTCGCCCGCGCCGAGCGCCGGCGGGCTGGTGCGGCCGAGCCAGGTGCGGACCAGGCGGCCCTCCTCGCCGGCCTTCGCCGCGTCGTCCACGTACGCCACCGCGAGCGGGAAGCGCCGGCGCAGTGCCGCCAGGTTCTTCAGGCCGTCACCCGAGGTCTGGCCGTAGATCGCGCCGAGCAGCGCCAGCTTGGCGTGGTTGCGGTCGCCGGAGAACGCCCGGTCGGACAGCGAGGTGTACAGGTCGCCGTCGTGGCCCGCCACCTCCATCAGGCCGGGGTCGCGGGAGATCGCGGCGAGCACCCTCGGCTCCATCTGGTCGGCGTCGGCGACGACCAGGCGCCAGCCCTCGTCCGCGACGACCGCCTGCCGTATCACCTTGGGGATCTGCAGGGCGCCGCCCCCGTTGGTGGTCCACCGGCCGCTGACCGTGCCGCCCGGCGTGAACTCCGGGCGGAAGCGGCCTTCGCGCACCCAGTCCTGCAACCAGCTCCAGCCGTGCGCGGTCCAGATCCGGTACAGCTTCTTGTACTCGATGAGCGGCTCGACCGCCGGGTGGTCGAGCTCGGCCAGCTCCCAGCGGCGGGTCGACTTGATGCGCATCCCGGCCTCGGCGAACGCCTTCACCACGTCGGTCGGCAGGTCCGGTCTGACCCGGCGCCCGAAGGCCGCCGACACTTGGTCGGTGAGCTCGGCGAGACGGCGCGGCTCGCCGCCGCCCCCGGTGCGCGGCGACCCGCTCGCGTAGCGCTCGCCGAGCAGCTCGTCCAGGAGCTCGCGGTGCACATCGGCGCGCCAGGGCAGCCCCGAGCGGTGCATCTCGGCGGCGACCAGCATCCCCGCCGACTCGGACGCGGTCAGCAGCCGCATCCTGGCGGGGTGCTCGGCACGGTCGTGGCGGCGCTGCTGATCCGCGTACACCTCCAGGAGCGCCGCGAAGGGCAGGTCGGCGGTGGAGCGCGGCTCGAACTCGAAGAGGGAGGACTGCGAGCCCGGCTCGGCGGCCCTGGGCGGTGGGTCGGGCGGCACGGGCCGGTTGCGCAGCCGGGCCCACGCGGCCGCCGCGGAGCGGGGCTCGCCGTACCGGCCCTCGTGGCCGAGCAGCAGCAGCTCGGCGTCCTCGGTGTCGTAGCACCGCTCGATGCGGGCGCCCGCGGCGAGCAGCCGGGGGTAGATCTCGGCGGTGGAGCGCCACACCCAGCGGCCGACGTGCGGGCGCGCGAGGACGGCTGCCGCGAGGTCGGGCTCCTCGCGCGGCTCGCCCAGCGGCAGCCCGTCGTCCCCGAGGGGTGCGAGCCGTGCCCCGCCGCCCTCGGTCGCCTCGATGGCCCACCGATCCCACCGTTCGTCCACGCGATCGAGTCTGGCACCCGCCACTGACAACGGCCCGTCACTGACGACGGCCCGTCACTGACGACGGCCCGTCACTGACGACGGCCCGTCACTGACAACCGCCCGTCACTGACGACGGCCCGTCACTGACAACCGCCCGTCACTGACAACCGCCCGTCACTGACAACCGCCCGTCACTGCCAATGGCCCGCCACCGCGGCCGGGCGCGTCCGCGGTTCGCCGGGGTCGCACGGGGCCGCCGCGGCCCTGGGTCCTCAGGGGTGGGACCGCGGGTCGCCGGCTACGCGCCGAGCCGCGCTTGCGGGGCGTGGCGGGTGGGGCAGCTCGGCGTCGCGCTCCCGGGGCCTGGCGCACAGGGCCACGCGTCCCCGCGGCCCCGCACTCACGCCACCGCGTGCAGCAGCGCCGCCGCCTCGCCGCGTGAGCTGACGCCCAGTTTGGCCAGGATGTTCGCGACATGGAACTTCACCGTCGACTCGCTGATGTGCAGCGCCTCGGCGATCGTCCGGTTGCGGTGGCCCTGGGCGAGGTGGCCGAGTACCTCCGTCTCGCGCGGGTGCAGGCCGGCCAGCGGTTCGGCGCGCGGACCCGGTGCGGTGCCGAGCGGCAGGGTCACGGTGGCGGTGGTGCCCCAGCCGGGCAGCGCGTCCACGGCGAGGGTGCCGCCGAGCGCGGCCAGGCGCTGGGCGACCCGGCGGGTGTCGAGCGCGGCGCGCGCCGACTCGCCCGGTCCGTCGTCCCGTACGGCGGCGACCAGGTGGCAGTCGGCGATCCGCCAGCGGACGTGGATGCGGTGCACGCCGTCCTGCGCGGTCATGGCGAGCACCAGGGTGCGGACCGCGGCGCGCGCCAGGTGGGCGACGTCGGCCGGTACGGCCGTCTCGGCGGTCTCCGCCTCCGGCGGCGCGAGCTCCAGGCGCATCGCGCAGTGACGGAAGAGGGGGTGCAGGGAGTCGGCGAGCCGGGTGAAGGCTTCGGCCGCCGGTTCCTCGGTGAGCTTCTGGTCGCGGTCGGCCGTGGCGCGCAGCGCGACCAGCGCGGATCCCGCGAGGTCGACGGCGCGGTCCCGGGCCGCCCGGTCGTCGAGGCTCCGGCTGCGCAACACCCCGAGCAGGGCGGTGAGGGTGGCTTCGTGTGCCTCACCCAACTCGGTGATGACGCGGGCCCGTTCGGCCGCGGACGCCCGTGACTGGGCGAGCGCGCCCGGCACCGCCTCGATGTAGATGCGGGCGCGGTGTCCGGTCGCCAGGTCCCACAGGTGCTGCACGGTCGCCGCGTCCGCTTCGCCCAGCGGGGGCCCCGGCGATGTGCGTACGAGGACGAGCAGCGGCGGCCGGCCGGCCATCGGAGCGGCCTCGCTCGCGGCGGCGACCACGTCCCGTTCCGTGCCGCCGAGCACGGCGGCACCCTGCCACACGTGGCCCGGTGTGACGAGCGCGCCGAGCGCCTGGAGGTCGGCCGCGGTGATCCCCCGGGCCGCCGCCTCGCCGTGCACCTTGAACGGCGAGTGGCTGCAGTGCCCGGAGAGCTCGGCGGCGACCGTGTGCGAGAGGAGCGGGGCGATGGCCGCCGAGAGCGTCGGCAGGATCTCGTTCATCGGGCCGCACACCAGCTCCGCGGCCCGGGCGAGCGCGAGTGCGAGGGCGGCGGGGGCCATGGCCGGGTGGGCAGGCATCGGCTTGCCGGGGACGGCGCGGGGTGTGCTGCGGCTCGTGCGGGGCTCCATCGCCCCAGCGTACGGTCGGCGCGGCCGTCCGTGCCCCGTCCTTCGGCCAGGTCGAACCAGCCGTAAGACGGGCCTTGTTGGGCCCGGTGGCGGCGGAGGGTGGAGGTCAGGACGCAGAGGCCGCCGAGGCCGGCGTGGTGAACGATGCGAGGAGTGCTGTGATGGAAGCGATCGTGTACGAGCGGTTCGGCGGGCCCGAGGTGCTGGCCCTGGGCGAGCGGGACACGCCGCGCCCGGGCCCCGGCCAGGTGCGGGTCAAGGTGATCGTGGCGGGCGTCAACCCGGTCGACTACAAGGTCCGCAACGGCTGGATGCAGGGGCAGTTCCCGGTGGACTTCCCGGCCGTCCCGGGTCTGGAACTGGCCGGCGTCGTCGCGGAACTGGGCGAAGGCGTCACGGAGTTGACGATCGGTGACGAGGTGTTCGGGCACGCCGACTCCGGCGCGTACGCCGAGTACGCCCTGGCCACCCATGTCGTACGCAAGCCGGCCGCGCTGTCCTGGGAGCAGGCCGTCGCGCTGCCCATCGCGGGCGAGACCTCCGAGCGGGTCCTGAACCTGCTCGAACTGGGCTCGGGTGAAACCCTGTTGGTGCACGGAGCGGCCGGGGTGACCGGTTCGGTCGGCGTGCAGCTCGCGGTGGCCAGGGGGGCCACGGTGATCGGGACCGCTGCCCCGGACAACCATGCCTTCCTGCGCGAGCTGGGCGCGATCCCCGTCGCGTACGGGCCCGGCCTGGTCGAGCGGGTGCGCAAGGTCGCCCCTCAGGGCATCGACGCGGTGTATGACGCGGCCGGCAAGGGCGCGCTGCCCGATTCGGTCGCGCTGCGCGGCGGCACCGCATCGCGCATCGTCACCATCGCCGACACGGGCGCCGCCGAGTTCGGTGTCGTCTTCAGCGGCGAGATCGCACGGGACCCGCGTCCGGTCTTCACCGGCCATGCCCGCCTGGCGGCCGCGGGCAGGCTCCGCGTCCGTCACGCCGAGACGTTCCCGCTCGCCGACGCGGCGAAGGCCCTGGAGCTGAGCGAGGGCGGTCACGTCAAGGGCAAGCTCGTCCTCAAGCCGTGAGGGAAGCCATGAGGGAAGCCATGAGGGAAGCCGTGGGGGAAGCCGTGGGGGAAGCCGTGAAGGCTCGCTCCGGCGGCACACCCGACGCGGCTCACCCGACGCGGCTCACCCGACGCGGCTCACCCCACGCGGCTCACCCCGTGACGCTCACCCCGCCACGGCCCCCGCGCGATAGCGCCCCGGCGTCGTGCCGTACTGCCGGCTGAAGGCGTGGGAGAGGGCGTACGGGGTGCTGTAGCCGACGCGCCGGGCGATGGAGTCGAGCGCGTCGGGGGTGGTGCGCAGCAGCGCCGCCGCCCGGGTCAGCCGCCACCAGGTGAGGTACGCCATCGGCGCGCGCCCCACCAGGGCGGTGAACCGGCGCGCCAACGTGGCCCTGGACACGCCCACTTGGGCGGCGAGGGTGTCGTTGCTCCAGGGCCGCGCCGGGTCCTCGTGCAGGGCGTGCAGGGCGGCGGCCACCGCCGGGTCGTGCAGCGCGGCGGGCCAGCGCGAGGTGGTGCTGTCCGTCATCCAGGCCCGGACGAGATAGACGAGCAGCAGGTCGAGCAGGCTCGGCAGGGCGATCGCCGCGCCCGGCCGGGCGGAGCCGACCTCACGCCCCAACAGGTCGATGGCGGCGCGCAGTTCGTCGTGGCGGCCGGCCCGGTTCGGGATGTGCACGACGTCCGGCAGGTCGGCCAGGAGGGGATGGGTGTGGCGCCGGTCGAGGCGGTACTTGCCGCACAGCAGCTCCGTATCGCCTGCTGTGGCACCGGAGTTGGCGGCGGCGGTGCGGGACCACTGGGCGAAGTCGACGGCCCGGGCGAGGGTCGCCGTGTCCGCGGGGCGGTCGGCGATGACGTGTCCGCTGCCGTGCGGGAGCAGCACCGCGTCGCCGGTGTTGAGGGCGAGCGCCGTCCCGCCCTCGGTCAGCATCCAGCAGCCGCCCTCCAGGACGACGTGGAAGCCCGCGCCCTCGTACGGGTCGAGCCGGGCGCACCACCGGCCGCCCACCCGCAGCCTGGTGGAGGAGGGCCGCCCCACCCGTACCGCGGAGATCGCGTCGCTCACCAGGTCCATGCGGCCAGCCTAGCGGTGACGCGTCGAGCCGGTGAGGCGTTCGCGTATTCAGGTGAGCCGAGAGAGCATTGGGCGTCTCATGCCGGCTGTCTAGAGTCGTACCGACGGACAGTGAGCGGAAGGCGGCAGGGCATGCGGAGCATCACGCTGGGCGAGGTCGAGATCATCCGGGTCGTGGAGTGGGAGGGCACCTTCGGGTCCGCCCGAGCCATCGTGCCCGAGGCCGGGATCGAGGCGTGGAAGGCGGAAGAGGAGATGCTCGCGCCGCATTTCTGGGAGCGCGACAGCGACCAGTGGATCGGCGCCCTGCAAACGTGGGTGCTGCGCAGCGGCGGGCGGACCGTGCTCGTGGACACCGGCGTCGGCAACGGCCGCGAGCGGCCCAGCATGCCGATGTTCCACCACCGGAACACCGATTTCCTCGGCCAGTTGGCGGCCGCGGGGGTGCGGCCCGAGGACGTCGACGTCGTCGTCAACACGCATCTGCACGCCGACCACGTCGGCTGGAACACGGTGGCTGCGGGCCCCGGCGCGTGGGTGCCCGCCTTCCCCAACGCCACCTACCTCATGCCGGCCGCCGACCACGCCCACTTCGACCCGGCCAACGGCCGCGACCTGCGCGTGGACGACGTGGAACTCTTCGAGGACAGTGTCGCGCCCGTGGTGCGGGCCGGGCAGGCCGTGCTGTGGGAGGGCGAGCACCGCATCGACGACAACCTCGTCCTGGAGGCCGCGCCGGGGCACACCCCGGGCTCGTCCGTGCTGCGGCTCGCCTCGCGCGGCGAGCGGGCCGTGTTCGTCGGCGACCTGCTGCACAGCCCCGTGCAGATCGCTCATCCGACGCACAACAGCTGCTTCTGCGAGGACGAGACGCTGGCCGCCGCCACCCGCCACCGCATCCTGGGCCGCGCGGCCGACGAACGCGAACTCGTCGTGCCCGCGCACTTCGGCGGGCCCGGCGCCGTCGAAGTGCGCCGCGAGGGAAGCCGGTTCGCGGTCCAGGCGTGGGCCTCCTGCACCGCGTAACGCGGAGTGGGCGTCATTCAGCGCGTAGCGCGGGGTGGGCGTCATGCACCGCGTAACGCGGCCTGGCGGCCCCCCCCAGCGCGTAACGCGGCCCGGGCTGCTTCCTACAGCGCGTAACGCGCGCCGATCTCCCAGGCGCCGTGCAGCGCGCCCGCGAAGGCGGCCGCCAGCTTGTGCTCGCCGCCGGGGCTCGGATGCGTACCGTCGTAGGTGTCGGTGCGGATGTCGTACGTGTCGGGGACCGCGGCGAGCAGCAACGGCGAGGCGGCCGTGTCGAGGTCGGCGACGGCCTTGGCGAGCAGCACGTTGAAGCGGTCCACCTCGGCGGCGAACGGGGCGTCGTCGCGGGCCCGGATGTTGGGGATGACGGGCAGACACACCATGCGTACCCGCGGGTTGGCGGCGCGCGCGCCCGCGACGAACGCGCGCACACTGGCGGCGGTCTGCTCGGCGTCCGTGTAGAACCCGAGGTCTATCAGGCCGAGTGAGACGAGCAGGACGTCGGCCCGGCTCTCCGCGACGGCCGGGCCGATCAGCGGCGCCATGTGCAGCCAGCCCTCGCCCCAGCCCGCGAGGTGACGGCGGGCCGCGGCCGGGAAGTCGGGGGCGGCGTACTCGTGCGAGACGGGCGCCCCGGCCGCCGGGTCGTACAGCGCGGTGCGCGGCCCGACGATCTCGTAGGCGCCGTGCAGCGACGTTTCGAGGTGGCGCCACATGCGGTAGCGCCAGGTGAAGTCGCCGGGGCACCCGATGGTCATGGAGTCACCGACGAAGAGAAAACGCATGGGGGTCATCATTACCGATCGGTACGCCCGGCGGCGACGTGATGGTCGACACCTCCGGTGCGTGGAGTCGGCCGGGGAGACTGGGTCCATGCGTTCGCTTCTGAGAGTGTGCGGGACGGCCGGCGTCGTCCTGATGTGTGCGGCGGGTCCGGCCCTGGCCGACGACGGCGGCTTCACCATCAAGGACCCCCGGATCAAGGAGTCCAGCGGGCTCGCCGCGAGCCGCGCCCACCCCGGCATCTACTGGACGCACAACGACAGCGGTGACGGCCCCTATGTCTACGCCGTCGACGCGAAGACGGGACAGACCGTCGCCCGGGTCACCCTGACGGGCGTGGGCCGGCCGCGCGACGTGGAGGCCATCTCGATCGGTCCCGACGGCGACCTCTACGTCGGGGACATCGGCGACAACCTGGACGGCTCCTGGAACCACGTCTGGATCTACCGCTTCCCCGAGCCCGCCGAGCTGAAGGACCAGACGGTGAAGGCGACGCAGTACGACGTCCAGTACGCCGACGGGCCGCGCAACGCCGAGGCGCTGATGGTGCACCCCAAGACCGGCCGGGTCTACATCGCCTCCAAGCGCGAGAGCGGCGGCGGCCTCTACGAGGGCCCGGCCAAGCTGTCGGCGTCCGGCACGAACGTCTTCCACCGGGTCGGCGAGGTGCCGTGGGTGACCGACGGCGCGTTCTCGCCGGACGGTACGAAGCTGGCGCTGCGGGGCTACTTCGCGCTGGCCGAGTACGCCTGGAAGGGCGGCACGGGCGACCCGCTGGGCGACTGGCACGCGGTGCCCGGCACGCCGGTGCAGGCCCAGTCGGAATCGGTGACGTACACCCCGGACGGCTCGGCCCTGATGGTCGGCTCCGAGGGCGCGGGGAGCGGCGTGGTCCGCGTCCCTCTCAAGGAGGACGGCGCCAAGTCGCCCACGGCGGGCGGACGTTCCACCGGATCGGGTGACGGTGCGGGCAACGGGAACTTTGTCGTCGGCGCGATGGTTCTTGCGCTCGCCACCGCGCTCACCCTGGGCGCGAAGCGGGTGCTGAGACGGCCGGGGAACAGCTGAGAGGTGCCGTGCCGGGGGACGGGGACGGGGGCGGGGCCGGGGCCGGGGCGTGAGGGCGGGGCCGAGGGCCCGCGGGTATGCGGTGCGGGCCCCCGGTCGTGCGGTCAGCGCGGGTCGGGGCACTCCTTCCAGGCCAGGTGGTAGATGGTCTGGATGTCGCCGTCGGTGGAGTCCATGGCGATGAAACTGTTGCTGTGCGGGTCCGAGGTGCCGGCGCCGACCCGCAGCTCGGTGTTGATGTTGAAGTTGCGCTGGACACCGCAGGGGGCCCACACCAGCTGGCCCCAGTCGGTGGTGTCGTTGGCCTGCCAGTCGTCGTTGTAGGGGCCGGTGAAGGGGTGCGTTCTGCTTGCCGTGTCCGACGAGCCCTGGAAGTAGTACGAGGCCTTCTGGGTCGCGCTCGCGCCGCTCTCCAGGTGGGCGAAGCCGCGGTAGTCGGCGCTCGCGACGGCGTAGGTGAAGCCCGACGGGACGTGCACGATCAGGTTGAGCTGGCAGTTCTTGCGGAAGTCGGTCGGCTTGGCACCGGCGCCCACCTGGGCCAGGTACTGGCTGTACGTGACGGTGAAGGCGGTGTTGTCGGGCGAGACGGCGACCGCGGCGGTGCCGATGGGACAGCCGGAGCCGTTGACGGTCGCGATCTCGATGACGATCTTGTCGGGCGGGGCGGTGATGCCGGTCGCGGCGGGCGCGGCCTGCGTGAAGAGCGACGAGGCGAGGAAGGCCGCGGTCGCGGCGCCTGCGAGAAGTGCACCGGGCATGAGGTGATGCTCCGATCGGGGGTCGGTGGCCTTGCGGAACGTGGGGAGTCCAGCCGCATGCCCATGCCGTCGTGGATGCCGGCGCGGAGGTTGTCGTGGATGCCGACGTGGATGTCGTTGCGCGCGACATAGTTGAGACATGAACATGTCAAACCTGCGGATCGGTCCGGCCGTGGTGCGGAGCGTGCCGGATCGCTTTGGATGGTAGGGAGCAACTCCCTTGCGGAATAGGGCGGTTATCGGCCGCGGCGGCCGGGGTGGCTGCCGCCGTACGCACGAGGGCCCGGCACCTCGACGGTGCCGGGCCCTCGGACGCGTACGCGCGGGTGACTACGCGCCGATGCTCAGAGCTGCTCGATGACGTAGTCGACGCAGGCCGTCAGGGCCTGGACGTCGGCCGGGTCGATCGCCGGGAACATCGCGACGCGCAGCTGGTTGCGGCCGAGCTTGCGGTACGGCTCGGTGTCGACGATGCCGTTGGCGCGCAGCGCCTTGGCGATCGCGGCGGCGTCGATACCGTCCGCGAAGTCGATCGTGCCGATGACCTGCGAGCGCTTCGCGGGGTCGGTGACGAACGGGGTGGCGTGCTTGGAGTCCTCGGCCCAGCCGTACAGGGCGCTCGACGATGCCGCGGTGCGCGCCGTCGACCACGTGAGACCGCCCTGGCCGTTGATCCACTTCAGCTGCTCGTTGAGCAGGAACAGGGTGGACAGGGCGGGCGTGTTGTACGTCTGGTTCTTCAGCGAGTTGTCGATCGCGGTCGGCAGCGAGAAGAACTCCGGGACGTGACGGCCGCTCGCGTGGATGCGCTGGGCGCGCTCCAGGGCGGCCGGCGAGAACACCGCGAGCCACAGGCCGCCGTCGGAGGCGAACGACTTCTGCGGGGCGAAGTAGTAGACGTCCGTCTCGGTGATGTCGACGGGCAGGCCGCCGGCGCCGGAGGTCGCGTCCACCAGGACGAGGGCACCCTCGTCGGCGCCGGCCACGCGCTTGATCGGTGCGGCGACACCGGTCGAGGTCTCGTTGTGCGTGAACGCGTACACGTCCACACCCGCCTCGGCCTTCGGGTCCGGGTGGGTGCCCGGGTCGCTGCTGATGACGGTCGGCTCGGCCAGCCACGGCGCCAGCTTGGCGGCCTTGGCGAACTTGGAGGAGAACTCGCCGAAGTTCAGGTGCTGCGACTTGGTGTCGATCAGGCCGTGCGTCGCCACGTCCCAGAACGCGGTGGAGCCACCGTTGCCCAGGATCACCTCGTAGCCCTCGGGCAGGGAGAAGAGGTCGGCCACGCCCTGGCGCACCTCGCCGACCAGGTTCTTGACCGGGGCCTGGCGGTGGGAGGTGCCGAGCAGGGAGGTGCCGGTGGCGGCCAGGGCGTCCAGCGCCTCGGTACGCACCTTGGAGGGGCCCGCGCCGAAACGGCCGTCGGCGGGCTTCATGTCAGCGGGAATCTGGATCTCAGCCACGGTCGCGAGCGTAGCCGGTCCCGGTGTGTCCGGGGTGCCGGGTCCGCCCGGTGAGACGGCCCCCACACCCCCTTCCCCGGGGCTCCGCCCCGGACCCCGGTTCGCGCGCCCGTGGGCGGACCCGGGTCAGGACAGGTGGACCGGGAGGTCGAAGAGGTCGTTCTGGGTGACTATCGGCTTGTTGCGGAGGGCGGACGCCGGGACCGCGAGCCGCAGGGAGGGGAAGCGGGCGTACAGGGCCGGCAGGGCCACCCCCGCCTCCAGGCGGGACAGCGCCGCCCCGGGGCAGACGTGCGGGCCGTGACCGAAGGAGATGTGCCGGTTCGGCGTGCGGGTCACGTCGAAGTCACCCGCCGACGGCCCGTGCTGTGCCTCGTCGCGGCCTATCGCGCCGAAGGAGACGATCAGGGCCTCACCGGCCGGCAGGACACGGTCGCCCACCGCGACATCCTCCGTCGCGAAGCGGAACAGGACGTGCGAGGTCGGCGTCGACCAGCGCAGGGTCTCCTCGATCACGTTCTCCCACGAAACCGCCCCGTCGAGGACCAGCTTGCGCTGCTCGGGGTGGGTCTCCAGGGCGACCACCGCGTTCACGATGAGGCTGATCGTGGTCTCGTGGCCCGCCGCGATCATCAGCTGGAGGGTGTTGGTGATCTCCTCCGTGGTGAGATGGTCGCCGTCCTCGGACGCGGCGATCAGCGCACTCGTCAGGTCGTCGCCCTGCCCGCCCCGCTTCGATTCGACGATCCGCGCGAACAGCTCCCCGAGGTCCGCCATCATCTGCGGCACCTCCTCCGGCGGTGTCTGCGTGGAGAAGAACTTCTCGAAGAGGCTTTTCAGGCGCGGGTGGTCGGCGGCGTCCACGCCCATCAGCTCACTGACCACGTTCATGGGCAGCGGGTAGGCGAACTCCGCCTTCAGGTCCACCACTTCGCCGGCAGGCCGCGCCGCGAGCCGGTCGAGCATCGACGTCGTCAGCGACTCGATGCCCGCCCGCAGCCGCTCCACCCGCCGCACCGTCAGCGCCTGCGCGACCAGGGTGCGCAGCCGGCGGTGCTCCTCGCCGTCGACGGTCAGCATCGAGCGGCCCGGGTTGGCGAGCCCGATCAGCGGCCAGTCCAGCGGAATCTCGCCGCGCCGCCAGGCGCCCCAGCTGTCGATGTCCTTCACCAGACGCGGGTCGGTCAGCAGCGCCCGGGCCTCCGCGTGGTGCGTCACCGAGTAGCAGCCCACCCCGCCGGGCAGCACGACCCGTACCAGCGGACCCGCCGCGCGCAGCGCCGCGCTCTCCGCGTCGAGGTCGGCGACGAACGGGTCGAGGGTGAGGGCCCCGTCGTGGTCCACGGGGCACTGCGACGGTCTGCTCGGCCGGCTGCTCATCTGGCTGCTCATCTGGCTGCTCCAAGGGCGGGAGTGGGAGTGAACGTGACGGGAAGCTCGGTCAGGCCGCGCAGCCACGGTGACGGGCGGCGGGTCAACTGCCCGGCGGAGAGCGGAAGATCGACGTCTGGCAGCCGGTCGAGCAGCACCTCGATGCCGGTCCGCGCGATGACCTCGGCGACCTCCTGCGCGGGGAAGGGACAGCGGTGCTCGCCGTGCCCGAACGAGAAGAACGCACTGTTGCCGCCGGTCAGCGCGCCCGCGTCGATCCGTATCTGCGGGTCGCCGTTGGCCGCCGCGAGCCCGAGCAGCAGCAGGTCGCCCGCGCGGATGTGCTGCCCGCCCAGGCGCGTGTCGCGGGCGGCCCAGCGGCCCGCCACGTTCTGCGTGGGCGTGTCCTCCCACAGCACCTCGTTCATCGCCTCACCGACGCTGTGCCGCCCGCCGGCGAGCGAGGCCGCGAACCGGTCGTCGGTGAGCATCAGACGCAGCGAGTTGCCGATCCAGTCGGCGGTGGGCTGGTGACCGGCGGCCATCATCACCATCAGGTCCTGGCCGACCTCCTCGACGGTGAAGCCGTACGGGTTGGCGAGCATCCGCGACGCCACGTCCTCGCCCGGCTCGACCTGCTTGGCGTTGAGCAGCGCGTACATCGACTCGGCGAGATGGCGCTGCCCCTCAAGGGCGCCCTCCCGGCCGTTGATCATGTCGTTCATCGCGGTGACCAGGCCCGGGCCCTGCTCGTCGGCGAACCCGTACAGCTTCGCCAGGACCCGCACCGGCAGGAGCATCGCGTACTGGCCGACGATGTCGCAGCTGCCCGTCCCGCACAGCGCGTCGATGAGCTCGTCCGCGAACCGCTCGGCGTGGCTGCGCAGTTCGAACGGATCGACGGCTTCGAGCGCCTCGGAGACCATCGCCGCGCGCTCGCGGTGACGCTCGCCGACGGTGTAGAGGATCGACGGCTGCTTGCGGCCGATCATCGGCAGGAGCGGCCAGTCGGCGGGGATGCGGTCCCACTGGTTCCACAGGTCGGAGTCGCGCGAGAACAGCATCGGGTCGCTGGTGACCTGGTGCAGCTCGCGGTAGCCGAGCACCAGCCACGCCGGCACGTCGCCGTCGAGGACGACGGGCGCCACCGCGCCGTGGTCGCGCCGCATGTCGCGGTAGAGCGCGTTCGGCTCGGTCTGGAAGCGGGGGCCGCTCAGCGGGACGGGGGCGGGGATCGGGCACGTCACGGTATGAGCTCCGGTGCTTGTCGCAGGCGTGCGAGATGTTCTACGAGAGTGATCAGTACGGTCTTGCTCGACTCGCGGGCGCGGGCGTCGCAGCGCAGCAGCGGCACCTCGGGCGGCAGGTCGAGCGCCTCACGGACCTGCGCCTCGGTGTGCGCGGGCCCGCCGAAGTCGTTGCACGCCACGACGAACGGCGTGCCGTGGTGCTCCAGACGGTCGATGGCGTACCAGGAGTCCGCGAGGCGCCGGGTGTCGACGAGGACGACCGCGCCGAGCGTGCCCGCGAACAGCCGGTCCCACAGGAACCAGAACCGCTCCTGGCCGGGCGCGCCGAACAAGTACAGGACGTTGCGCGCGTCCAGGGTGATGCGGCCGAAGTCGAAGGCGACGGTGGTGGCCGACTTCGTGCCGACGCCGTTCAGGTCGTCGACCGCCTCGCCCGCCTTGGTCATGGTCTCCTCGGTGTTCAGCGGACGGATCTCGCTGACCGAGCGCACCATGGTCGTCTTTCCGACGCCGAAACCTCCGACGACGACGATTTTGAGGCCATTGTCCGCGGTCCCCGCCAGGGCGGGCCGTTCAGAGATTTCGGAGGCCAACGAGCACCTGCTCCAGGATGTCGGAATCGGGAAGGCGGTGGGTGGAGCGCGGATGGCGGGCGCTGATGCGGCCGGTGTCGTGCAGATCGGCGAGCAGAATGCGCACCACCGTCACGGGCAGGCCGAGTTCCGCGGCGATCTCCACGACCGCGGTCGGGAAGCGGCACATGGTGAGGATCGCCGCGTGCTCGGACTGCATGCCGGGCACCGGGTCGGACTCGGTGACCACCAGGGTGACCAGGTCGAAGGCGGCCGAACCGGAGCGGCTGCGTCCGCCGGTGAGTGTGTAGAGCCGGTCCGGCGAGTCGTCCCGGCCCGGCCGGCTCATGCCCGCGGCTCGGCGCTGAGGTACTCGCCGAGCTGCTCCACCAGCTCGGACATGTTGTGTCCGACGAGCCCGGCGTCCGCGTCCTCGGCGGCGACCACCGCGAGGTGCGCGCCCTCACCGGCCTCGACGATGAAGAGGATGCCGCCGTAGAACTCCGCCATCGCGGAGCGCACCCCGCCGGAGCCGTCGCCGAACTCCATGGACGCCCCGTGGGAGAGGCTCTGGATGCCCGCGGCGATCGCGGCGAGCTGGTCGGCCTGGTCGACGGAGAGCTCCGGGGTGCGGCACAGCTTGAGTCCGTCGCGGGAGAGCACCAGGCCGTGGCGGGCCCCCGGGGTGCGCTGGAGGAGGTTCTCCAGAAGCCAGTTGAGCTTCTCGTCGGTCGTGGTGCCGGTCATTCTGTGGTGCCTTCCGGGGTGGGGGACTTCGCGCGTACGGCCTGGCGGAAGCTGCTGAAGCGGGCGGCGGCGTCCGACGCCGCGGCGGTCGTGGCACGGGCCGGCGCCGCCGGGGCGTCGGGCCCCTCGGGGTGCGCCGCGGCCAGCGCCCGGCCCCGCTTGCGCTTGGGCAGCCCGCTCTCGCCGAACTGCGGGAACTCGCCACTGGTTTCACTCGGGGATCCGGATCCGGATGTCTCACCGCGGGACCCGGACGCGGGGTCCGGACCGGCGGGATCCGCGGCCGTCTCGTGGACGGCCTCCGGCTCGCCGGCCGCGGCCGTCACCAGGGGCCCGCGCGCCGGCTCCCGTACGGGCAGTTCCGGTGCGGCGGACTCCGGTGCGGCGGGTTCGGGTGCGGCGGGTTCGGGTGCCGACGGCTCCGCCGCCTTCAGGTCCTGCGGTACGTCGACGATGGACGCGGCCGTGGCCGGCACCTGACCGGGCGCCGCCGTGGCATGGGAGACCAACTCGTGCGGCAGCAGCATCAGCGCGCCCGTGCCGCCGCGCGCGGACGGCCGGAACGACACCGTCAGGCCGTGCTTGCGGGCCAGACGCCCGACGACCGCGAGGCCGAGCCGGGTTCCGGAGAGCCCCGCGAGGTCCGAGGACTGCCCGGACACGGCCTGCTCGGCGCGGCGCTGCTGCACCTCGCTCATGACCAGCCCGCTGTCCTCGACCGTGATGATCACCCCGGCCGGCACCTCTTCCACGTACACATGGACCTCGGCGGTCGGCGGCGAGAAGTTGGCCGCGTTGTCGAGGAGTTCGGCCAGCGCGTGCATGACGCCCTCGGCGGCGTGCCCGGCGACGGCCGCGTCGCTGGTGGAGTGGAGCCGCACGCGCTGGTAGCCGCCGATGCGGCCCATGGCGCCGCGCAGGATCGACTCCATGACGATCGGCCGCGACCAGCGGCGGCCCGAACGCGCCCCGGTCAGCACGGCGATGGAGTCCGCGAGCCGGCCCGCCTGCGCGGTGCGGTGGTCGAGGTGGAGGAGGTCGCCGAGCACGTCCTCGTCGGCGTGCCGGTGCTCCATGTCGCGCAGGTCGGCGAGCATGCCGGTGGCCAGCGCCTGCATGCGGCCGGCCGCGTTGGCGGTGGCGGCGAGCGCCGCGGCACGGGCCGACTCGGCGCGGCGCAGTTCGGCGGCGTGGGCCGCGATCAGCGCCTTGCGCTCGGCGGAATGCGCGGCGTCCAGCCGTACCGCGTCGGCGCTGCGCCGGGCGGCGTTGGCCTCCTGGGCGGCGATCTGGGCGTTGAGCGCGGTGAGCCGGTCACGCAGGACACGGCCCCGCAGCACGGTGTACGTCATGGCGTACGCGCCGGCGCTCAGCAGGGCCGCCGCGGCTCCGAGGCTCCAGCCGACCAGGGCGCGGGAGGCGGGCGTGGCCGAGACCACCGCCGCCGTGCAGAACGCGCCGGTGACCACCGCGGTGATCAGCAGGGCCGACGCGGAGGGGCGGGTGGGAGAGGGCGACGCCTTCATTGATCAATGCCTTACAGCGCTTATGGCGGGCGAAGGGGTGGTCGGGGGCAGCACGGGTGGAAGGTCGGGTTCCTGTTCCACGGGGGAACGCGGGGCAACTATAGGAGAGTTGGTGATCGAATTGGATAGTTCTTGGTGAACATTCCCGCTCATTGGGACCGTTGACCAGACACATTAAGGTCATCTGGGCGGTTTCAGGACACGGCATCCGTGACGTTGTGTCAAATCCGTTCTGTGGGACGCTGGGGGCATCCTGGGCCCATGGCAGATGGTGCGAACGGCGCGGGAGCGGGACGAAAGCGCGGCGGGGAGCTTGGCGCGGGCTCTGGCGGAGAGCTCGGTGCGGAGCTCGGCCCGGGCTCCGGTGCGGGCTTCGGGGCGGAGTTGGGCGGAACGCCCGGTCAAGCGCCCGGTCAAGCGCCCGGTCAAGGGCTCGGTCAAGAGCTCGGTGCGGAGCTCGGCGAGGAACTGTCCCGTGTCGTGCGCGGCCGGGTGGACCTCGGGGTCACCGCCCGCGCCCTGACGACGATGGACGCCTCCAACTACCGCCGGGTCCCGCTGGGTGTGGTCGCCCCGCGCGACGCCGACGACGTGGCGGCCGTCCTCGCCGTCTGCCGGACGTACGGGGTGCCGGTCGTGCCGCGCGGCGGCGGCACCTCCATCGCCGGGCAGGCCACCGGCACCGGGATCGTGCTCGACTTCACCCGCTTCATGCGCTCGCTCGTCTCCGTCGACGCCGAGTCGCGAACAGCCGTCGTGCAGCCGGGACTTGTCCTCGATACGCTCAGGGAAGCAGCCGCACCCCACGGGCTGACCTTCGGACCCGACCCGTCGACGCACAGCCGGTGCACGCTCGGCGGGATGATCGGCAACAACGCGTGCGGGGCGCATTCGGTGGCCTGGGGGACGACAGCTGACAATGTTCGTGATCTGACAGTCGTCGGCGCGCGGGGCGACCGGTACCGCCTGGCGCGCGGGTGGGAAAATTCGATCACGCCTGTTGGACTACGCGATGTTGTCAGCCGTCATCTGTCCATCCTGCGCACCGGCTACCCCCAGGACCTGCCGCGCCGCATCTCCGGCTACGCCGTGGACGCCCTGCTCCCCGAGCGCGGCGCCGACCTGGCGCGGGCGTTCTGCGGCAGCGAGGGAACGCTCGGCGTGGTCACCGAGGCCACCGTTCGTCTCGTGGCGCCGCCGCCCGCCCGCGCCCTCGCGGTGCTCGGCCACCCCGACGAGAGCGCGGCCGCCGAGGCGGCGCCCGCCCTGCTGCCGTACCGGCCGCTGACCGTCGAGGGCATGGCCGCCGATCTCGTACGGGTACGGGGCGGGGCGGGTCTGCCGCGCGGCGGGGCCTGGCTGTTCGTCGAGGTGGGCGGCGCCGATGAGCGCCAAGCGCGTTCTCGGGCAGGAGAGTTGGCGAAGGTGAGCGGCGCCCTCGATGCCGCCGTGGTGAGCGATCCGGCCGGGATGCGCGCGCTGTGGCGGCTCCGCGAGGACGCCGCCGGTACCGCGACGCGCATGCCCGACGGCACCGAGGCATGGCCGGGATGGGAGGACTGCGCGGTGCCGCCGGCCCGGCTCGGCGCGTACCTGCGGGAGTTCCGCTCCCTGCTGGCCTCGTACGGGCTGCGCGGCGCGCCGTACGGGCACTTCGGGGACGGCTGTGTCCACGTCCGCATCGACTTCGACCTCGTGACCCGCGACGGCGTCGGCCGCTTCCGGGCGTTCTCCGAAGACCTCGCCGCGCTCGTCGTGGCACACGGCGGCTCGCTCAGCGGCGAACACGGCGACGGGCAGGCCCGCGCGGAGCTGCTCCCCGCGATGTACGGGCCCGAACTGGTCGCTGTGTTCGCCGAGTTCAAGGATGTGTGGGACCCGGACGGGCTGCTCAATCCGGGCATTCTCGTGCGGCCCGCCCGGCTCGACGAGAACCTGCGCTTCGAGGTGCTGCCGAAGCGTGGCGCGGTGGACGTCGCGTTCGGGTACCCGCACGACGGGGGCGACTTCTCGGCGGCGGTGAGCCGGTGCGTGGGCGTCGCCAAATGCCGTACGCAACACGGCGGTTCGGAGTCGGTGATGTGTCCGTCCTTCCGGGCGACCGGCGAGGAGGAGCACTCCACGCGGGGCCGGGCGCGGCTGCTGCACGAGATGCTGGCCGGTGAGGTGGTCACCGGCGGGTGGCGCTCGCGGGAGGTGCGCGACGCGCTCGACCTGTGCCTGTCCTGCAAGGGCTGCCGCAGCGACTGCCCGGTCGGCGTGGACATGGCCACGTACAAGGCGGAGTTCCTGCACCACCACTACGCGGGGCGCCGCCGCCCGGCCGCGCACTACGCCCTGGGCCGGCTGCCCGAGTGGCTGCGGCTCGCGGCGCCCTTTGCCCGCCCGCTCAACGCGGCGGCCCGGGTCCGCCCACTCGCGGCGCTGGCGAAACGGCTCGCGGGGATCGCACCGGAGCGAGCGATTCCGCGGCTGGCGGTGCGGACGTTTCGGGCGGGGACGGGGGAGTTGGGGGCGGAGGGGGAGCTGGGGGGCCTCGGGACGACGGGGGACCCGGGGCAGCTGAGGGAATCGGGGGTCGTGCTGTGGCCGGACACGTTCACCAGGTATCTCTCCCCGGAGGTGGGCCGGGCGGCGCTACGGGTGTTCACGGACGCGGGAATCGCGGCACAGGTGCCGTTCGGGCGGCTCTGCTGTGGCCTCACCTATGTGTCCACCGGGCAGCTGGACCGTGCGAAGACGGTGCTGCGCCGCACGCTCGACGTCATCGAGCCGTACCTGTCCGATCCGGCCCGCCCCGTCGTCGTACTCGAACCGAGCTGCGCGGCCGCCCTGCGCACGGACCTGCCGGACCTGCTCCCCGCCGACCCGCGGGCGGCCCGCCTCGCCGCCTCGGTACGTACCTTCGCCGAGGCCGTCGAGGAGTGCGCCCCCCACTGGGCGCCGCCGCGCCTGGACCGCCCGGTGGCCGGGCAGACCCACTGCCACCAGCACGCGGTCCTCGGTGACGCCGCCGAACGCCGCCTGCGCGAGAAGGCCGGCCTGATGGGCGAGCTCAGCGGAGGGTGCTGCGGGCTCGCCGGGAACTTCGGGTTCGAGCGCGGGCACTGGGAAGTCTCGCTGGCCTGCGCGGAGGACCAGCTGCTCCCCGCGGTACGGGCCGCCGCACCCGGCACGGACATCCTGGCCGACGGCTACTCCTGCCGTACGCAACTCGCGCAGTTGACGGGCCGGCGGGCCAGGCACCTGGCGGAGGTCCTCGCGGAGGGGCTGGGGCAGGGGCTCGGGCTGGGGGAGGGGCCTGGGGAGGGGCAGGGGGAGGGCTCCGCGGGGGGCTGCTCTGCGGGAGGCTCCGCGGGGAGCTCCCCGGGGGCTCAGTAGGGGACTTCGCGGCGAGGCCGGGGGGTCAGGGATGGACAGCCCCAGAGCCGCTTACATTGGATGGACGGGTTCATTCCGCTTGCCCGGGTGGTGGCCGCGCGAAAACGCTTGCGGCGCATGGGCGGGGTACAGAATACTGAATCTACTGGTCCAATGTGGTGAACCGAGAGTGGCAAGGGAGAGGTGAGCGCCGGTGAATCCGGTCAGGGGTGCGGGTGCGGCGGAGCCGGTCGCGGCGGCCGCCGTCGCCGTACCGGAGGCTGCCGGTGTGCCGGCGGGTGCGGGTGCGGGTGCGGGTGCGGGTGCGCTCGGCGAGGGGACGCGGGGGCCGGGCCTCGGTGGGCGCCGGGCCGCGTTCGGGTCCGTGGCGCTGGTGGTGTCGGGCGGCATATCGGTGCAGTTCGGTGCCGCCGTGGCGGTGACGCTGATGCCGCGGGCCGGGGCGGCCGGAGTCGTGACGCTGCGGCTCGTCGCGGCGGCGCTCGTCCTGCTGCTGGTGTGCCGGCCCAAGCTGCGGGGGCATTCACGGGCGGACTGGGGCACGGTCGTCGTGTTCGGCGTCGCCATGGCCGGCATGAACGGCCTCTTCTATCAGGCCGTCGACCGCATCCCGCTCGGTGTCGCCGTCACCCTGGAGGTGCTGGGCCCGCTGGCCCTGTCGGTCTTCGCCTCGCGCCGCCTGGTCAACGTCCTGTGGGCGGGGCTCGCCCTGGCCGGCGTCGTCCTGCTCGGCGGGGGCGGCTTCAGCAGCCTGGACCTGGTCGGCGTGGCGTACGCGCTGGCGGCGGGCGTCTGCTGGGCGTTGTACATCCTGTTCAGCGCGCGTACGGGGCGGAGGTTCCCCCAGGCCGACGGGCTCGCCCTCGCGATGGCGGTCGGGGCGATCGTGTTCCTGCCGATCGGCATCGCGCAGGCCGGGGGCGCGCTGGTCGTGCCCTCCACGATGGCGCTGGGCGCGGCGGTGGCGGTGCTGTCCTCGGTGCTGCCCTACACCCTGGAACTCCTTGCCCTGCGCCGCCTGCCCGCGTCTACCTTCGCGATCCTGATGAGCCTTGAGCCCGCGATTGCGGCGGCGGCGGGGTTCCTGATCCTGAACCAGGCGCTGTCCTGGCCCCAGGCGCTGGCGATCGGGCTGGTGATCGGGGCGAGTATGGGGGCGGTGCGGACGCAAATCCGGGCGGTCTCGGGTTAGCTCCCTGGCTGGGCGGGGGGCTCCCCTTGCCGGGGGCGGTTGCCCACTCACTCACCCGTGCGGCTACTTGATGGTGCGGCTACCTGGGGCTCCGCCCCGGACCCCGTTCGCGCCTGAAGCGCTTGTCCTCAAACTCCCCCAAGGCCTTAAGGGCCAGGGGGGACCCCCATGACAGGCTGAGGTTGCCCATGCTGGCCGGCACCGAGTAATTGGGGGCGCGGGGAACTGCGCGGCCGGCCCCCACCGGGCCCGCACCCGAAAGCCGGGCCTCCAGGGCTCCGCCCCGGACCCCGTTCGCGCCTTGAGGGCGCTCGTCCTCAATCTCCCCCAAGGCCTTAGGGGCCAGGGGCCCCATGACGCGCCGGCTATGCCGCGCGGGCCGCACCGAGTACCTCAGGGGCGGGGACCGCGCCACCCGCCACCCGCGGCCCGCACACCGCGCCACCCGCCACCCGCGGCGCACACCGCGCCACCCGCGGCGCACACCGCGCCACCCGCCACCCGCGGCGCACACCGCGCCACCCGCCATCCGGGGCCCGCGGCCCGCGGCCCGCACAGCGAAGCCGACCTGGCCCGCGGCCCCCGTACCCGGGGTCGTTCAGTCGCCCTGGCCCGCGCTTCCCATCGGGCCCACCTTCACCTGGGAGCCGCCGTCCTCCGTGACGGGGAGCGACGCGGCGCCCGGCCACGGCAGCGTGGCCGGCTTGGTCTCTCCGGGCGGGGTCACCACCAGGCCCGTGATGCGCACGCCCGAGCCGCCCGAGTCGTTGGCCGGGTAAGTGATGCCGAAGTAGACCGACTTACCGTGCTTGAGGGTGTAGGGCGTGGCCGGCGCACCCGTGCGCTTGGCCGACACCGTGCCCGAGTTGGTCTTCAGGTCGACGCCCGCGAAGCCCGACACCATGCAGTCGTGGCCACTGGAGTTCATGAACTCCACGGCCACGGTGCGCTCCGCGTCACCACCGACCGTCGCGTCCTTGGCCGTGATGTTCAGGTCGAGAGTGCGGCACTTGGCGACCCCCTTGGCGCTCCCGCCGGACCCGCTGGAACCGGCCCCGGCCGACGTGGCCTTGCCGCCGGTGCTGCCCGTGCCGCTGGACCCGCCGGTTCCGCCCGTGTTCTTGCCGCTGCCCTGGTCCGTGCCCGTACCCGAGCCGGAATCGGAACCACCGCCCGCGGACGATGCGTTGGAGGCGGCGGGCGGGTCGCTCTGCGTGGAGCCGTCGTCACTCTGGCACGCCGTGAGCGAGAGACCCGCGGCAACGGCCAGGGCGGCGAAGGTGAGCTTGCGAACGCGCATCGATTCTTCCTCAGCATCGGTGGGAGTGCGGGCCGCTCGGCACGGGGAGGTGTGGTTCGGTACGAGCGAGCGCTTGTGCTCAACAGGACCACACGGACCGGCGAACCGTTCCTGCCGCCCGCCGCCCAAGACATTCCTGTTACCGGCACAGCCACCCCATAGACGCCGGTTGCCGGGCGTGGCGGCGGTTGCGCCCTCCTCCCGCGCCAACTGCCCCACTCCACCCGCTGGGACAGAGCCGTGACCCGGTGGATCTTGACGGTTGCCGCCGGATCCCGTCCATGGCCGGAAAATACATGCAAGCACGCTTGCTTGTTTCAGGCCCTGCTGCCATGCTCCGGGGCACACCCGCTGTCCGCTGCCTTGGAGGGGAGCGCACCGTGTCCGAACCGGCCGGCCCGACCGACGCCGTGCTCGATGTCCTTGACGACCTGCGTGCCGAGGGTGGTGAACTCGACGTCCTGATCGGCGAGTTGAGCCCCGCACAGTGGGGCACCGCCACCGCGGCCCCCGGCTGGACCATCGCCCATCAGGTCGCCCACCTCGCCTGGACCGACACCGCCGCCCTGCTCGCCGTCACCGACCCCGACGCCTTCGCGGCCGAGGTCGAGAAGGCGGCCGCGGCGCCGGACTCCTTCGTGGATGACGGAGCCGAGGCCGGCGCCCTGCTGCCGCCCGCCGAACTGCTCTCCTGGTGGCGGGACAGCCGCATACAGCTCCAGGACGCGTTGCGGGCGGCGCCCGCCGGAGCGCGGTTCCCCTGGTACGGGCCGCCCATGTCCACCGCGTCGATGGCCACCGGCCGCCTCATGGAGACCTGGGCGCACGGCCAGGACGTGTTCGACGCCCTGGGCCGCACCCGCAAGCCCACCGACCGGCTCCGCCACGTCGCCCGCATCGGCGTCCGCGCCCGTAACTATGCTTTTGCCGTACGGGGGTTGGCGGCGCCCGGTGAGGAGTTCCGGGTCGAGCTGACCGCCCCGGACGGTGCCGGCGTGTGGGCTTACGGGCCCGAGCATGCCCAACAGCGGGTCACCGGGCCGGCGTTGGACTTCTGCCTCCTCGTCACCCAGCGGCTGCACCGCGACGACACCGCAGTGACCGCCGAAGGCGCCGACGCCGACCGCTGGCTCGACATCGCCCAGGCCTTCGCCGGCCCCGCAGGACCCGGCCGCCCGCCCCGAGTCGAGCCTCCCGCCGACTCCCACTCCGCCCCCGGCCGCCCGCCCCGCGCCGCCCGCGGAGAGGCGGCCTCGTGAACCAGGGCGGCCGTGCCCTGCGGATCGGCAACGCCTCCGGGTTCTACGGCGACCGCTTCGACGCCCTGCGCGAGATGCTCACCGGCGGCCCCCTCGACGTCCTCACCGGCGACTACCTCGCCGAACTCACCCTGCTCATCCTCGGCCGCGACCGGCTGCGCGACCCACGGCTCGGGTACGCCAAGACGTTCCTGAGGCAGCTGGAGGAGTGCCTCGGGCTCGCACGGGAGCGCGGCGTGCGGATCGTCACCAACGCCGGCGGCCTCAACCCGGCCAGACTGGCCGACGCCATACGGGAGTTGAGCGACCGGGTCGGCGTTCCCGTACGGGTCGGCCATGTCGAGGGGGATGCCCTGCCGCTGCCCGAAGGGGCGCTCACCGCCAACGCCTACCTCGGCGGCGGTGGTATCGCGGCCTGCCTGCGCGGCGGGGCGGACATCGTCGTCACCGGCCGTGTCACCGACGCGGCCCTCGTCACCGGGCCGGCCGCGTGGTGGTTCGACTGGGGGCCCGAGCAGTACGACGCGCTCGCGGGCGCGGTGATCGCCGGGCACATCCTGGAATGCGGCACCCAGGCCACCGGCGGCAACTACGCCTTCTTCACGGAGTTCACGCCCGGCGCCCTCGCCCGGCCCGGCTTTCCGCTCGCCGAGATCCACGCCGACGGCACCAGCGTCATCACCAAGCACCCCGGCACCGGGGGCGTCGTCGACGTCGGTACGGTCACCGCGCAGCTCCTCTACGAGACGACCGGCGCGCGGTACGCGGGGCCCGACGTCACGGCGCGGCTCGACACCGTACGGCTCGACCAGGACGGGCCCGACCGGGTACGCGTCACCGGCGTGCGGGGCGAAGCGCCGCCACCCACCCTCAAGGCGGGCGTCACCCGCATCGGCGGGTGGCGCAACGAGGTCGTGTTCGTGCTGACCGGGCTCGACGTGGAGGCGAAGGCCGCACTGGTGCGGGGGCAGATCGAGGACGCGTTCGCCCGCGCCAAGTCCTGCCCTGCGCAGGTGCGTTGGGATCTGTCCCGTACGGACCAGGCGGACGCGGCGAGCGAGGAGGCGGCCAGTGCGCTGCTGCGGCTCGTCGTACGGGACTCCGACCCGGAGGCGGTCGGCCGCGTGGTGAGCGGGGCCGCCATCGAGCTGGCACTCGGCAGCTACCCCGGCTTCCACGTCACGGCTCCGCCGGGAAAAGGGGCGCCCTACGGGGTGTTCTCGGCCCAGTACGTCGACGCGGGCGAGGTGGAACATGTGGCCGTACTGCCCGACGGGTCACGGGAGTTGATACCCCGGGCGCCGCGCACCGTGTCTCTCGGGCCCGTGTCCGAGCCCGTCCTCGCCCCGTTCGGCGTCCCGGGACCCACGCGGCGGGTTCCGCTGGGGACGCTGGTGGGGGCTCGCAGTGGGGACAAGGGCGGGGATGTGAACGTGGGGTTGTGGGCCCGCTCGGAGGAGGTCTGGGCGTGGATGGGTCACGCCCTGAGCGTGGACGCGCTGAGGGAACTCCTGCCGGAGGTGAGGGAGTTGGCTCTGACTCGGCACGTGCTGCCGAACCTGCGGGCGCTGAACTTCGTGGTGGAGGGGTTGTTGGGGGAGGGGGTCGCTTCGCAGGCGCGGTTCGATCCTCAGGGCAAGGGGGTGGGGGAGTGGTTGCGGGCGAGGGTGGTGGAGGTCCCGGTTGAGTTGGTGTGAGTTTCCCTTCCCCACCCCGCACCTTCCCCGCCCCGCCCCGCCGCAGGCGCCCGTGACATCCACGGCGCCCGTGACATCCACGGCGCCCACGACGTCCGCGACGTCCACGCCGCCCACGGTGCCCGCGACGCGTCCACAGCGCCCACGTCCCGCACCACCTCACCCCACCAAGACCAAGGAGCCCCATGCCCACCCTCCCCACCGCGCTCGACCCGACCTCCCCCGAATTCCGGCAGGCCGCCGCGGCCATGCGGGGCAAGCTCGCCGAGCTGGAGGGGGAGCATGCCAAAGCGCTCGCGGGGGGAGGCGAGAAGTACACCCAGCGCCACCGGCGCCGCGGCAAACTGCTGCCCCGTGAGCGCATCGAGCTGCTGCTCGACCCGGACACGCCCTTCCTGGAGCTGTCCCCGCTCGCCGCCTGGGGCAGCGACTACCCCGTCGGCGCCTCCATGGTCACCGGCATCGGGACCGTCGAGGGCGTCGAGTGCCTGATCACCGCCAACGACCCCACCGTCCGCGGCGGCGCCTCCAACCCGTGGACGCTCAGGAAGGCCCTGCGCGCCAACGAGATCGCGTACACCAACCGCCTGCCCTGCATCAGCCTCGTCGAGTCCGGCGGGGCCGACCTCCCCTCCCAGAAGGAGATCTTCATCCCGGGCGGTGCGATCTTCCGGGACATCACCCGGCTCTCCGCGGCCGGCATCCCCACCATCGCCGTCGTGTTCGGCAACTCCACCGCGGGCGGGGCGTACATCCCCGGCATGTCCGACCACACCGTCATGATCAAAGAGCGGTCCAAGGTGTTTCTCGGCGGCCCGCCGCTGGTCAGGATGGCGACCGGCGAGGAGAGCGACGACGAGTCGCTGGGCGGCGCCGAGATGCACGCCCGTACCTCCGGCCTCGCCGATCACTTCGCCGTCGACGAGCCCGACGCGATCCGCCAGGCCCGCCGTATCGTCGCCCGCCTCAACCACCGCAAGGCGCACCCGGATCCGGCGGGGATCGCCGAGCCGCCGAAGTACGACGAGGAAGAACTGCTTGGCGTCGTCCCCGAGGACCTCAAGACCCCCTTCGACCCGCGTGAGGTCATCGCCCGGATCGTCGACGCGTCGGACTTCGACGAGTTCAAGCCGCTGTACGGGACCAGCCTGGTCACCGGCTGGGCCGAGCTGCACGGCTACCCCGTCGGCATCCTCGCCAACGCGCAGGGCGTGCTGTTCTCCGCCGAGTCGCAGAAGGCCGCACAGTTCATCCAGCTCGCCAACCAGCGCGACATCCCGCTGCTCTTCCTGCACAACACCACCGGCTACATGGTCGGCAGGGAGTACGAGCAGGGCGGCATCATCAAGCACGGCGCGATGATGATCAACGCGGTGTCCAATTCCCGGGTGCCGCATCTGTCCGTCCTGGTCGGGGCCTCCTACGGCGCCGGGCACTACGGCATGTGCGGACGCGCCTACGACCCCCGCTTCCTGTTCGCCTGGCCCAGTGCCAAGTCCGCGGTGATGGGGCCGCAGCAGCTCGCCGGGGTCCTGTCGATCGTGGCCCGCGCCTCCGCGCAGGCCAAGGGGCAGCCGTACGACGACGACGCGGACGCGGCGCTCCGCGCGATGGTGGAGCAGCAGATCGAGGCGGAGTCGCTGCCGATGTTCCTGTCCGGGCGGCTGTACGACGACGGCGTCATCGACCCCCGTGACACCCGGACCGTCCTCGGGCTGTGCCTGTCGGCGATCCACACCGCTCCCGTCGAAGGCGCCCGCGGCGGCTTCGGCGTCTTCCGGATGTGAGGGCACATGACCGAGCCGAGGGCCATGACCGAGTCGAGGGCCATGACCGTGTCGAGGGCTATGAGGGAGTCGCAGGCCGCGACCGAGCCGAGGGCCGCGACCGAGTCGCAGACCACGACCGAACCGCGAGCCATGATCAACTCCGTACTCGTCGCCAACCGGGGCGAGATAGCCTGCCGGGTCTTCCGTACCTGCCGTGAGCTGGGCATCGCCACCGTAGCCGTGTTCTCGGACGCCGACGCGGGCGCCCTGCACGTACGCGAGGCCGACACCGCGGTGCGGCTGCCGGGGGCCACGCCCGGCGAGACGTATCTGCGCGGTGACCTCGTAGTCGAGGCGGCGCTCGCCGCGGGCGCCGACGCCGTGCACCCGGGGTACGGGTTCCTCTCCGAGAACGCCGGGTTCGCGCGCGCCGTCACCGAGGCCGGGCTCACCTGGATCGGGCCGCCCCCGGAGGCCATTGAGGCGATGGCGTCCAAGACCCGCGCCAAGGAGCTCATGGGGCTGCCGCCGCTGAGCCTCGACACAGTCGGCGAGGAGGATCTTCCACTGCTCATCAAGGCATCCGCGGGCGGCGGCGGACGAGGTATGCGCATTGTTCGTCAACTGACCGACATCAAAAGCCAGTTGTTGTCAGCGCGCGCCGAGGCGCTCAGTGCCTTCGGTGACGACGACGTTTTCGTCGAGCCCTACATCGAGGGCGGACGCCACGTCGAGGTGCAGATCCTCGCCGATGCCCACGGCACGGTCTGGGTGCTGGGCACCCGCGACTGTTCCCTCCAGCGCCGCCACCAGAAGGTCATCGAGGAGGCCCCGGCGCCCGGCCTCACCCCCGAGACCGCCACCGAACTGCACACCCTCGCCGTGCGGGCCGCGAAGGCCACCGACTACCGGGGCGCGGGCACAGTGGAGTTCCTGGTAGCCGACCATACCGTCCACTTCCTGGAGATGAACACCCGTCTCCAGGTCGAACACCCCGTCACCGAGGCCGTGTTCGGCGTCGACCTGGTCGCGCTCCAGCTCCGTGTCGCCGAGGGCGAAGCCCTCCCGCCGGCCCCGCCCGAGCCGCACGGCCACGCCATCGAGGCCCGTCTGTACGCCGAGGACCCGGCCGACGGCTGGGCCCCGGGGACGGGCACGGTGCACCGGCTGGCCGTCGACGGGGTGCGGTTCGACCGCGGATACGCCGACGGCGACACCGTTTCCGTGCACTACGACTCGCTGCTCGCCAAAGCCGTCGCCCACGCCCCGACCCGCGCCGAGGCGGCCCGCATGCTGTCCGGCGCTCTGGAGCGCGCCCGCGTCCACGGTCCGGCCACCAACCGGGACTTGCTCGTGCGCTCCCTGCGCCACCCGGAGTTCACCGAAGGGCCCGCCGACGCGGGGGGCCGACTCGACACCGGGTTCTACGACCGTAACCTCGCCGAGCTGACCGCGCCGGCGCCCGGCGCGCACCATGCCGCGCTCGCCGCCGCCCTCGCCGACGCGAGCGCCCGGGCCGGACGGTTCGGCGGCGGCTGGCGCAACGTACCCTCGCAGCCGCAGGTCAAGCGGTACGGCGACCACGTGGTCCGCTACCGGCTCACCCGGCACGGCCTCGAAGCGGACGGCCACCCCGGGGTGCGTCTGAAGGCCGCCGAGCCCGGACGCGTACGGCTTGAAGTCGACGGCGTACAGCGGGAGTTCGCGGTGCATCGCTACGGCGGCACCGTGTACGTCGACTCCGCGTCGGGATGTCACACCTTCACCGTCCACCCCCGCTTCACCGACCCCGGCGATCTCGTCGCGCCCGGCTCGCTGTTCGCCCCCATGCCGGGGGTCGTGGTGCGGATCGCCGACGGGGTCGAGGAGGGCTGCCGCGTCGACGCGGGGCAGCCGCTGCTCTGGCTGGAGGCCATGAAAATGGAGCACCGCGTCATCGCTCCGGCCTCCGGCACGCTCACCGCGCTCCACGCCGCCCCCGGCCGTCAGGTCGAGGTAGGTGCCCTGCTCGCCGTAGTCGCATCGGAGGACGAAGTCGTATGACCGGTGTCATCGAAAGCCAGGAGAACAAGGATCTGCGGGCCGCGGTCGCCGCACTCGGCGCCCGGCACGGACGCGGTTTCGACCGCGCGGCCCTGTGGTCGGAGGCGGCCAAGCTCGGCTACCTCGGTGTGAACCTGCCCGCCGAGCACGGCGGCGGGGGCCGCGGCATGGCCGAACTGTCCATCGTGCTGGAGGAGTTGGGGGCGGCGGGCTGTCCGCTCCTGATGATGGTGGTCTCGCCCGCCATCTGCGGCACGGTCATCGCGCGCTTCGGCACCGAGGAGCAGAAGCGCACCTGGCTGCCGGGGCTCGCCGACGGGACGCTGACGATGGCGTTCGGCATCACGGAGCCCGATGCCGGTTCCAACTCGCACCGCATCACCACCACCGCGCGGCGCGACGGCGACGGCTGGGTCCTCACCGGGCGCAAGGTCTTCATCTCCGGCGTGGACATAGCCGACGCGACCCTCATCGTGGGACGCACCGAGGACGCACGGACCGGCAGTCTCAAGCCCTGCCTGTTCATCGTTCCGCGCGACACCCCGGGCTTTGGGCGCTCGCAGATCGACATGGAACTCCAGACGGCGGAGAAGCAGTTCGAGCTGGTCCTCGACGAGGTGCGGCTGCCCGCCGCTTCGCTGGTCGGCGACGAGGACGCCGGGCTGCTCCAGCTCTTCGCCGGGCTCAACCCCGAGCGGATCATGACGGCCGCGTTCGCGATCGGCATGGGGCGTTACGCTCTCGCCACCGCCGTGGACTACGCCACGACCCGCCAGGTGTGGAAGCAGCCCATCGGCGGCCACCAGGCCATCGCCCACCCGCTCGCCCAGGCCCACATCGAGCTCGAACTGGCCCGTCTGATGATGCAGAGGGCGGCCGCGCTGTACGACGCGGGCGACGACACCGGGGCGGGCGAGGCCGCCAACATGGCGAAGTACGCGGCCGCCGAAGCCTGCGTGAAGGCCGTCGACCAGGCCGTTCACACCCTGGGCGGCAACGGCCTGACCCGCGAGTACGGCCTGGCTCAGCTCATCACCGCCGCCCGGGTCGCCAGGATCGCGCCGGTCAGCCGCGAGATGATCCTCAACTACGTCTCCCACCAGTCCCTGGGCCTTCCCAAGTCGTACTAGACGTACTAGGAGACCCCCATGGACATGGATTCCCCCGACCTGTCTGCTCCCGCCGGCTCCTCCGCCGTCCCGGCCTCCCCTGCGCCGCGCGTCTTGCGCAGCGAGTACGCCGATGTGGCCGTCCTCGACGAACCCATCCACGAGGCGGTCCTCGCCCGCTCGACCGCCTCGTTCCCCGACGCCGTCGCCCTCATCGACGGCGCCGACCCGAGCGCCACGACCGCGCTCACGTACGGTCAACTCGACGTGCAGCACCGGAGGTTGGCGCGCAAGCTGGTCCGTTCCGGGCTGCGCAAAGGCGATGTGCTCGCCCTGCACAGCCCCAACTCGACTCTCTACCCGGTCGTGTTCTACGGGGCGACGCGCGCCGGGGCGGCCGTCACGACCGTCCATCCGCTGTGCACGGCCGAGGAGTTCGCCAAGCAGCTGCACGACTCACGGGCCCGGTGGATCGTCACGCTGTCGCCACTCCTCGCGACCGCCCGCCGGGCCGCCGAACTCGTCGGCGGCATCGAGGAGATCTTCGTCTGCGACCGCGCCGATGGGCACCGCTCGATCGTCCACGACCTGCTGAACGACGACGCCCCCGAGCCCGTCGCGATCCCCGAGCCGGCCGTCCCGATCGACCCCGCCGAGGACATCGCCGTCCTGCCGTACTCCTCCGGCACCACCGGCGTCCCCAAGGGCGTCATGCTCACCCACCGCAGCATCGCCACCAACCTCGCACAGCTGCATCCGCTGGTACCAATGGTGCCCGGCGACCGCATTCTCGCGGTGCTGCCGTTCTTCCACATCTACGGCATGACCGCGCTCCTCAACGCGCCCCTGCGGGCCGGCGCCACCGTCGTCGTGCTGCCGCGCTTCGACCTCGACCAGTTCCTGCGCGCGATCGAGAAGCACCGCATCACCGGCCTGTACGTCGCCCCACCCATCGTGCTCGCCCTCGCCAAGCATCCAGCGGTCACGCGGTACGACCTGTCCAGCCTCGAATACGTCATGAGCGCGGCGGCGCCGCTCGACTCCCGCCTGGCGCAGGCCTGTTCGGACCGGCTGGGGCTGCCTCCGGTGCGGCAGGCGTACGGCATGACCGAGCTGTCGCCCGGCACCCATGTCGTACCGCTGGCCACCCCGAACCCGCCCGCCGGCGCGGTCGGCAAGCTGCTGCCCTCCACCGAGATGCGCATCCTGCGCCTCGACGACCCGGCCCGTGACGCCGGGCTCGGCGAGGAGGGCGAGATAGCGATCCGCGGCCCGCAGGTCATGAAGGGCTACCTCGGCCGGCCCGAGGCGACCGCCGAGCTGATCGACGCGGACGGCTGGGTGCACACCGGCGATGTGGGGCGCGTCGACGAGAACGGCTGGCTGTACGTGGTCGACCGGGTCAAGGAACTCATCAAGTACAAGGGGTTCCAGGTCGCCCCCGCCGATCTGGAGGCGCTCCTGCTCACCCACCCCGCCGTCGCGGACGCCGCCGTCATCGGCGTCGTCGACGCGGACGGCAACGAGGTGCCCAAGGCCTTCGTGGTGCGCAGGCCGGACGCGCCGGACCTGGGCGCGGACGACGTGATGGCGTACGTCGCCGAACGCGTCGCCCCGTACAAGAAGGTCCGCCGCGTCGCGTTCATCGAGGCCGTGCCCCGGGCCGCGTCCGGCAAGATTCTGCGGCGCGAGCTGCGACAACGGGAGAGCCGGGACAGTGGGGAGAGTCGGGAGTCACGAGAGACGCGACACGCGCGACAGGCGCGAGAGAAGGGTGACGCGTGACAGTCGTCAGGGCCGCCCACGAGCGGGGCATCACCACCCTCGCCCTCGACTCGCCCGCCAACCGCAACGCGCTCTCCAAGGCGCTCGTCGCCGAGCTGTCCGCGGAGCTCGCGCGGTGTGCGGGTGACCCGGAGGTACGGGCCGTGCTGCTCAGCCACACCGGCGGCACGTTCTGCGCGGGCGCCGACCTGAAGGCGCCGCCCGACCCGGAGGCCTTCGTCGCCCTGATGCGTGCCGTGGTCGGGCTTCCCAAGCCGGTCGTGGCCCGGGTGACGGGACATGTCCGGGCAGGTGGGCTCGGGCTCCTCGCGGCGTGCGACATCGCGGTGGCGGGGCCGGACTCGTCGTACGCGTTCACCGAGGTGCGGCTCGGCCTCGCGCCCGCGGTGATCTCCCTGCCGGTTCTTCCGCGCATGGACCCGCGCGCGGCGAGCCGCTACTACCTCACGGGGGAGCGGTTCGACGTGGCGGAGGCGGCCCGCACGGGCCTGATCACGGTCGCCGCGGACGACGTGGACGCGGCGCTCGAACCGGTTCTCGACGGGTTGCGCAGGTCGTCGCCCGGGGGCCTGGCCGCATCGAAGGCTCTGGTCACGGCTACCGTGACGGAGGCCTTCGACCGCTGGTCGAAGGAGCTGACCGCCCGCTCGGCGTCCCTCTTCGCCTCCGCCGAGGCGCGGGAGGGAGTGACGGCCTTCCTCGAACGACGGGACCCCGCATGGGTGTTGTGACCCCACCGACGACGCCACCGCAGCCCGCACACGAGTCGTCCCCCGACGCCCCGTCGACGACCGCGCCGAAGTCCGCGGCGGCGACTGCGCAGAAGTCCGCGGCGGCGACCGCACCGAAGTCCGCGCCGAAGGCTCCGAAGCAGGACCGGAGCCGGGCCACCCGGCAGCGTCTGCTCGAAGCCGCGGTCTCCTGTCTGGCCGAGCACGGCTGGACGGGCTCCACGGTGTCGGTGGTCGCCGAGCGCGCCGGAGTCTCGCGGGGCGCCGCCCAGCACCACTTCCCGACCCGTGAGGACCTGTTCACGGCGGCCGTCGAGTACGTCGCCGAGCAGCGTTCGAGTGCGCTGCGCGCCCTGGACCGCAGGGACCGCCGCGAGGTCGTGGCGGCCCTCGTCGGGCTGTACACCGGTCCGCTGTTCCGGGCCGCGCTCCACCTGTGGGTCGCCGCGTCCAACGAGCCCCAGCTGCACGCGCGGGTGACCGAGCTGGAGGCGAGGGTGGGCCGCGAATCGCACCGGATCGCGGTGGAACTGCTCGCCGCCGACGAGTCCGTACCGGGTGTCCGGGAGACGGTGCAGGGCTTCCTCGACATGGCGCGCGGCCTTGGCCTGGCCAATGTGCTCACCGATGACGCGGCGCGCAGGGAGCGGGTCGTGGCGCAGTGGGCGGTGCTCCTGGACGAGGCGCTGCGCTAGGGGGTGTCTGACGGATCACCAGGCACCCCCTGAGCGCGCCGTCGGAGCCGGGCGCACGAAAACGGCCGGCCCCGGGTGACCCGGGGCCGGCCGTCGACCGGGGTTGTCAGCTGCCGGAGGCGCCGTTGCCGGAGAGCACCGGGATGTCGTCCAGGATGTGCGACAGGGCCTCGTCGCGCTTGGCCTGGGTGGAGTTCTCGG